>JBARQF010000097.1:0-5058 GCA_049643605.1 Dehalococcoidales bacterium | reverse complement strand
GCTGAACAGGACGCTATGGTCGAATACCGATGGCCAGATATCCACCGGGTTTCTCATTCGGACATAGTCCGGACTTATCTCCTGAAGACGTGCCCTCGTCTTTTCTTCGAGCTCGGGAATATCAAGCCCCCACCGCTGGTGGCAGAGGTCTGAAAGCACCACCAGCATGGCGCCGGAAGGCGCCAGGAAACTCACTCGATTTCCCTTTGGCAGTGGCATGCCGGCGAGCGCTCTGGCGGTCAGCACCAGGTGCGAGTATTCATAAAGCCTGGTAATGCCGGCCTGCCTGATGGTGCCATCCAGAATACGCTCGTCAGAGGCCATGGAGGCGGTGTGGGTCACAGCCGCTTTGGCCCCCTCCCCGGTAATGCCTCCCATGAGCAGGAAGACGGGTTTGCGGCGGGTAACCTCGCGTGCCACTTCAATAAAACGATTCGGTCGCTTTATGCTTTCCAGATAAAGGAAAATATATTTTGTCTCCGGGTCCTCGGCGTAATATTCAAGGACATCGCTCTCATCGACGTCGATTTTATTGCCCAGACCGGTTACCCTGGCCACCCCAAAATTCTCGTCGATGATGATACAGTGCATGGTGTGGGTGGCGAAGTTGCCCGTCTGGGCGATGTAGGAGACATTACCCTGCGGGACCTTGCCCAGCGGGAAAATGCTGGTGGTGAAGTGGGAGGGCGTTGAGGTGTGGCCGGAGGTGTTGGGGCCGACGGCAATGGCGCCGGCCTCGGCGATGGCGCTTGTCAATTCCTCCTGGAGCGCCTCGCCACCCTCGTTGACTTCGGAGAAGCCGCCGGCGCAGAGAACGAATGCTTTAACGCCCTTGGCGATGCATTCCTTTACCGATTGTACCGTGGGTCGGGCGGGGATGACGATAGCCGCCAGGTCAACGCCATCGGGTAAATCGGCGATTGATGAGCAGACAGGCAACCCCATGATTTCACCGCCTTTGGGGTTGACCGGGTAGACCTTTCCTTTGTAGCCGTTGACCAGAATATTATTTATGACCGTATGGCCGGCCTTGCCGGGCGTGCCGGAGGCGCCAATCACGGCGATGCTTTCAGGTTCATAAAGTTTTGTCAGGTCCTTCTTTGGGGCTATTCTGTCCGAGGGCTTTGCCGGCTCTTCGCCCAGGGTGACCAGCGCGTCCACGGCAATTGGTTTACCATCGGGCCTGACTTTAAGCGGATTGATATCGATTGACTGTATATGGCCGTGCTGCAGCCCGATTTCACCAAGTTTGACCAGAATGCCAGCCAGCGCCTCGAGGTCAGCGGCGGCTTCGCCGCGGAAGGGCTCGAGCAGCTTTTTATGCTGAATTTCCTGCACCATCTCCAGGCTATCCTGTATGGTCAGGGGTGCCACGCGGAAGACGATGTCCTTAAAGACTTCGGTCATAATGCCACCGAGTCCGAACATGACACAGGGCCCGAAATGGGCATCGCGAATCAGCCCGCAGACCAGCTCCCGTTCACCTTTCACCATCTCCTGAACGAGCACCGCTTCGCTGCCGGGTATACGTAACAAACGTTCAGCTTCCCGCTTTACCTCTGCCTCGTTTTTCAGGTTCAGGGCGATGCCGTCGATTTCCGTTTTATGGAAGAGGTCTTTCCCGGACGCTTTCAGGACCACCGGGAAGCCGGTTTTCGATGCTTCTTTCACCGCAGAGTCGACGTCGCCAGCGATGATTTCCCGGCAGACCGGGATACCAAAGCCGGACAAGAATCTTTTAGCGTCATACTCATTTAGAGCTTGCTGGCCTTTGCTTAAAGCTTCCCCGATAATATCCATAGGCAGCATCAACTCACTTTCCAGGTGAACATTCGGCTCAAAAATTATTACATAGTGGACGGTCGATGGCAAGTTCACCTCTTCAATTGACTTTGAAGCGGGGCGTTGCTAACATTTAAGCAGGAGGTAGTATGACCACGGGACAGAATGAATCCAGACTGGTGCTTTTTCCGCCGACGGCTGAAGTCAGTGAGAAAGGCCATCTTGTCATCGGTGGCTGTGATACGGTGGCGCTGGCGGAAGAGTTCGGCACGCCTTTATATGTATTCGACGAGCGGACGCTACGGCAGAAGTGCGCTGAATTCAGGAACGAGTTCGGCAAGCGCTATCCGGACACAGCGATTGTCTACGCAGGCAAGGCATTTGTCAACCGGGCGCTGGCGGTTATCCTCAAAGAGGAGGGGCTCGGGCTGGACGTTGTCTCCGGAGGCGAACTGAGCATCGCCCGTTCCGTTGATTTCCCGATGGAAAAAATTTATTTCCACGGCAACAATAAGTCCGCCGAGGAACTCGATATGGCCCTTGAATCCAAAGTCGGGCGGATTGTCATCGATAATTTTCAGGAGCTGGAGATGCTGGCAGGAATGGCCGGCCAGCGAGGTGCCGCGCCCGATGTCCTGCTGCGGCTGACGCCGGGCGTTGACCCGCACACGCATAAGCATATCTCCACCGGTGTTGAGGACAGCAAGTTCGGCATCCCTCTCGCCAGTGCCGATGAAGCGGTTAGCAGGGCAATGTCGGCACCCGGCTTGAATCTGGTCGGTTTGCAGTTCCATCTGGGCTCGCAGATATTCGAGGTCGAACCCTACCGGGAAGCCGTCAGGGTTATCATGGACCTGGCTGCCGAGATGAAGACCAGACATGGCTTTGTGCTCAAGGAGCTTGACGTTGGCGGCGGCTTTGCCGTCCAGTATACGGTTGATTCACCGGCGCCGTCGATAGCCGACTATGCCGAGATGATAACGGCCACGGTGGCCGAGAAATGCCGGCAGCAAAACCTTGAGCTGCCGAAGCTCATAATCGAGCCGGGCCGGTCAATAGTGGGGCGGGCAGGCGTGGCGCTGTATAGAGCGGGCGTGGTCAAGGAAATACCCGGCATCAGATGTTACGTGTCTGTGGATGGCGGCATGGCAGATAATATCCGCCCCGCCCTCTATGACGCGCGGTATGAAGCCGTGGTGGCGAACCGGATGAACGATAAAGAGAAGAAGAAAGTTACCATTGCCGGCAAATTCTGTGAGTCCGGTGATATCCTTATCAAGGACATCGACCTTCCCGAAATTGCCGCCGGGGATATACTGGCGGTGCCCGATTGCGGCGCCTACTGCCTGGCGATGGGCAGCAATTATAATGCCTCGCTGAAACCGGCAATCGTGATGGTCAATGACGGCAGGGCACGCCTTATCCGCCGACGGGAAACGTATGAGGACTTGCTCCGGCATGACGTGGTCTGAAAGGTATAATCTGGCATGTGGCAGGTAGTGGGGCAGGACAGGGCGGTATCAATTCTACAGCGTGGCCTGAAGCAGGGGACCCTCGCTCACGCCTATATGCTGGTTGGCCCACCTCACGTGGGCAAGATGACGGTGGCGCTCAATCTGGCGCAGGCCGTGAACTGTGAGTCGCCGGAACCGCCCTGTGGAGATTGTCAGTCCTGTCAGAAGATTGTTGCCGGCAATCATGCCGATGTCCAGATAATTAACCTGACCCGGAATGAAAATGTCGGTGAAGCCAAACTTATCAGCATTGACCAGGTGCGGGATATGCAGCACTCAGCCAACCTGCCTCCTTTTGAAGGTAAATGCAAGGTGTTTATCATTGAAGACGCGGAACTGCTGTCGGTTGAGGCGGCCAACTCCCTGCTCAAAACGCTGGAGGAGCCCACGGATAAAATGATTTTCCTTTTGTTGACCACGAATGATAAGCTCCTGCCGGAAACGGTGGTCTCGCGCTGCCAGCGCCTGGAACTGACCCCGCTTCCTTCTTCTGAGGTGGAAGAGGCTCTCCAGAAGCGCTGGGGAATTGAACCAAAACAGGCAAAGCTCCTGGCCAGGTTGTCCAGAGGGTGTCTGGGCTGGGCAATCGCAGCGGCTTCCGGCGACCAGATATTGCAGGAGCGGGCGGAAAAACTGGAAAATTTATACGAAGTTATCCGGGCGGATACCGAGGCACGCTTTAGCCACGCGGCGCAGCTGGCAACTCAATATGCGCAGAACCGGGCGGCGGTGCAGGAAAAACTTGACCTCTGGCTGGGCTGGTGGCGCGACCTGCTGCTTGTGAAGGCAGGGTGCCCGGATTATGTGGCCAATATCGACCAGTTGAATATGTTGAATAATGTGGCCGGGCAGTATACTATGGAGCAGATAAGGGATTGTCTTGGCAGCATCAGGGCTGCGGAAAGGCAGCTCAGGCAGAACGCCAATCCACGACTGGTAATGGAAGTGCTGATGCTTGATATGCCGGGAAAGACAGAGAGTAACCGAGGGGAACTGAATACCAGGGTAATGGTGAACGATGGCTGATCAGATTGTTGGTGTTAGATTCAAGACGGCGGGAAAGGTCTATTACTTTGACCCCGCTGGCCTCGACCTTGAGGTCAATGACCACGTTATCGTGGAGACGATCCGGGGACAGGAGATGGGTAAGGTAGCCATTGCTCCGCGGCAAGCGCTGGCTAACGAGATTAACGAGCCGCTCAAACCGGTCATGCGCAAGGCCGAGCCAGAGGACATTTCACGTACTCAGGAGCTTGAGGCCAAGGCTGAGGAAGCGTTAATCCAGTGTGGGGAGATGATAGAGGAACTCCAGCTGCCGATGAAACTCCTTTCGGCGGACTATAATATGGAGGGCAACCGCCTCAGCTTCCTGTTCAGCGCTGAGCAGAGGGTGGATTTTCGAGAGCTGGTGCGCCGGCTGACCAGGCAGTTCAAGACGAAGGTGGAACTGCGACAGGTGGGTACCAGGGACGAGGCCAAGCTCATAGGTGGCTTCGGCCGGTGCGGTCGCCCGCTGTGCTGCATGAGCTTTATCAGCGAGTTTGGCCCGGTTTCAATCAGGATGGCGAAAGACCAGAACCTGCCTTTGAATCCGATGAAGATTTCCGGTGTCTGCGGTCGCCTGATGTGTTGCCTGGGCTATGAAAATGAGCAGTACCGTACCATGAAGGAGAAGATGCCCAGGGTGGGCCAGCAGATATCAACGGCCATGGGCGATGCGACGGTCGTGGGCAATAACCTGCTAAAGGAAACGGTGCTCGTG
>JBARQF010000096.1:0-5138 GCA_049643605.1 Dehalococcoidales bacterium | reverse complement strand
GGGAGAACGTTGCGGAACTGGTCGGCGATTGCGACCTCATCGTCGACGCCATGGACAACCTGCCCACCAGGTACGTTTTAAACCGGGCTGCCATCGCCAAGAATATCCCTTTCTTTCACGGGGCGGTGTACGGCTTTGAAGGGCGGGCGATGACGGTGGTACCCGGTAAGACCGCCTGCCTCTGGTGCGTCTACCAGGGACGCGTGACCCAGGGCAAGTTCCCCGTCATCGGGGTGGCACCGGCGGTAATCGGCTGTCTTCAGGCCACCGAGGTCATCAAGTACCTCACCGGCATCGGGGAACTCCTGACCGACCAGTTGCTGATGTATGACGGGCTCAATCTTGAGTTCACCAAGCTGGAAGTCAAACGCGACCCGAATTGCCAGCACTGTGGTCATTTGAAATAGAAGCGGGGTAAGAGATAATGGACAAGATAAAATTCAAGACGATAGAATTACCAAAGCTAACCAGGGGCATCGCCAACGACGCCACGGAGCTCATCGGCAACACGCCGCTGGTCAGGCTGAACCGTATAACTAAGGGAGTAAAAGCTGAGGTGGTGGCCAAGCTGGAGTTCTTCAACCCTGCCGGCAGCGTCAAGGACCGGATAGGGGTGGCCATGATACTCGATGCGGAAACGAAGGGCCTCATCAAGAAGGGTACCGTTATCATCGAGCCCACCAGCGGCAACACCGGCATCGCCCTCGCCCTCGTCTGCGCCGCCCGGGGGTACCGGCTCATTCTCACCATGCCGGACACCATGTCGAAGGAGCGCCAGCAGCTTCTCGCCGTTTTCGGCGCCGAACTGGTGCTGACGCCCGGAGCGGAGGGTATGAAGGGCGCCATCAGCAAGGCCGAGCAACTGGCTGCGGAAAATCCCAACTCCTTCGTCCCACAACAATTTAAAAATCCTTCCAATCCGGAGGTGCACCGGGTAACCACCGCCGATGAAATATGGCGGGATACCGAGGGCAGAGTCGACATCCTGGTTGCCGGCGTCGGCACCGGGGGTACAATCACCGGCGTTGCCGAGGCTATCAAGGCGAGAAAGCCCGAATTTAAAGCCATTGCCGTTGAGCCGGCTGACTCGCCGGTGCTTTCCGGCGGCAAAGCCGGGCCGCATAAAATTCAGGGCATTGGCGCCGGCTTCATACCTGATGTAGTCAGGACCGACCTGCTTGATGAAATCGTCAAGGTCAGCAATGAAGACGCCGGGACGATGACCCGCCGGCTGGCCAAAGAAGAAGGGCTATTGGCCGGAATATCGTCTGGAGCCGCCACCTGGGCCGCCCTGGAAATCGCCAGGAGGCCGGAGAGCAAAGGCAAGCTCATCGTGGTCATCCTGCCCGATACCGGAGAGCGCTATTTATCCACCTGGCTTTTTCAGGAAGTATGACGGCAACTGGTTCTTTGCATTTTCACCGAGCTTGTGTTATATTCATTATTAATCGATTTATATAACCGCTAGGGGAGCTTAAGAGCTGAGAGGCAATTGGTGCCGACCCTGTGGACCTGACCTCGGTAATGCGAGCGTAGGGAAGCGGCAGTAGCTTGGACCAAGGGTCTTTAAGTAACCGCTGAAGCCCTTGGTTTTTAATTTGTGAGCGTATCTTATGTTTAAGATGCTGAAAGAGGACATTCAGACCGTCTTTGCCAAGGACCCGGCAGCAAGGAGCACCCTGGAAGTCCTCTCCTGCTATCCGGGATTGCACGCCCTGTGGCTGCACCGCCTGGCACATTTTTTATGGCAGCGCAAGTTTCGCCTGATTTCACGATTCATCTCCCACTTCGGCCGTTTCTTTACCGGCATTGAAATCCACCCCGGAGCCAGCATCGGTCGCCGGTTCTTCATCGACCATGGCGCCGGCGTCGTCATCGGGGAGACATCCGAAATCGGCGATGACGTCCTGATATACCAGGGGGTGGTGCTGGGCGGAACGGCCACCGAGAAGAAGAAGCGCCATCCCACGATAGGTAACAACGTGGTCATCGGCGCCGGGGCAATCGCGCTGGGTCCCATAACCATCGGCGACGATGCCCGTATCGGTTCCGGCTCAGTGGTCATCAAGTCGGTCCCGGCCGGGGTCACGGTGGTGGGCGTTCCGGGACGGTCGGTGGAAGACCGCCACAAGCCAATACTGGAACTGGACCACGGGCAATTGCCAGACCCCATCGCCTCAGCCATCAGGCTGGTATTGCGAGAGCAGGACAAGCTCGAGGAAAGGCTGCGTGAACTGGAAAAACAATGCGGCGTCCGTGCGCCCGGTGACGAGCTGGAACAAATGAGAAAGCAGATGGAGCAGGAACTGGCAGAAAACGAGGAGTGAGATGAGCAGGCAGCGTTTCATGCTTACCTTCAACGAGGAACAAATTCTGGAGCCCATTATCTATAACCTCGGGCAGCAATTTGCCCTGATTACCAATATCCACCGTGCCGACGTTTCCAGAGATGAGGGCTGGATTGTGCTCGAACTGGAGGGCAACGAGAACGACATTGAACAGGGCATCGCCTGGGTTACCAGCAAGGGAGTACGCGTCGACCCGGTAGATGTTGACACTGAGGAGCGTTAATATGAAGAGAATCTATCTTGACTATGCCGCCACCACGCCCACCCACCCCGACGTGGTCGAGGCAATGCTGCCCTACTTTACCAATTCGTTCGGGAATCCTTCCAGCATCTACGCCTGCGGGCAGGATGCGAAAGAGGCCATCGAGGGAGCCAGAGCCAGCGTAGCCGCGCTCATTGGTGCCCGGGATGAGGAAATCATCTTCACCAGCGGCGGCACCGAGGCAGACAACGCTGCGCTCAAAGGCGTTGCCTATGCCAGTGGGGGCAGAGGCCAACATATCATCACCTCTTCCATTGAGCACCACGCCATCCTGGAAACCAGCCACTTTCTGGAAACACAGGGGTTCGAGATAACTTACCTGCCTGTAGATGAGTACGGTATGGTTGACCCTGACGATGTCCGCCGGGCGATTACGGATAAGACAATCATCGTTTCCATAATGCATGCCAACAACGAGGTCGGCACCATTCAGCCGGTTGCCGAAATTGCCCGGATTACGCGGGAAGCCGGCGTTTATCTGCACACCGATGCCGTACAGGCAGTGGGGCACGTTCCGTTTACCGTTGACGAACTCGGCGTTGACCTGCTCTCCCTGTCCGCCCACAAGCTGTACGGCCCCAAGGGTGTTGGGGCGTTCTACATAAGGAAAGGCACCAAGCTCGTCTCTTTTATGCACGGTGGTGAGCAGGAATACGGGCGGAGAGCCAGCACCCACAACGTTCCCGGCATTGTCGGCCTGGGAAAGGCATCACAGATTGCGCGGCAGGAAACCGATGAAGAAGCGGAAAGGGTAACCCGCCTCCGCGATAAACTGCGCAACGGCATTCTGGAGAACATCGACCATGTCCGCCTTAATGGACATCCACAGGTACGATTGCCCAACAACCTCAACGTGAGCATCTCGTATGCTGAGGGCGAGGCAATGTGTCTGAAACTCGACCGGGAAGGTATCTGCTGCTCGACGGGCTCTGCCTGCACCTCCGCTGCCACCGAACCATCCCATGTCCTGACGGCGCTTGGGCTGGACCCGTTGCAGTCCCACAGCTCCCTGCGGTTCAGCCTGGGCAAGTGGACGACAGAGGAGGAAATCGACCGCGTGCTGGAGGTACTACCCCGCATTGTGGCCAAGCTGAGAGCCATGTCACCGCTTCTGAAGAGCCATGGTTAATTTTTTTATATTCAATCCTTGAAGGAGGAAACATGTTACCGGAAATAGGTAAAATTGACAAAGCAACGTTTGACCGGGTTATCTTCCCCCATCTCGGCAAAGCCGACCCCACGGTGCTGCTCGGCCCGAGGCATGGCGTTGACGCCGCTGTAATCGAGCTGCCCGGCGGCGATGTCATGGTGGTTGCCGAGGACCCCACCTTTGGCATGCCGGTGGTGATGCCATATTTCGGCTGGGCAATCGTCCACATCTGCGCCAGCGATATCGCCGTGATGGGTGTGCCGCCCAGATACATGACCATCTGTCTGCTGTTGCCGCCCGGTACCGAGGACAAAGTGCTTGAGGATACCTGGCTGGATACCCACCGGGAATGTGAAAAGCTGGGCATCGCCGTCGTCGGCGGCCACACCGGCGTCGTTCCCGGCATTGGTTACCCGCTTAACGGCGGCTGCACCATGTTCGGCATCGGGAAAAAGGAGCAGCTCACCCCTCCGTCCAACGCCAGGGTCGGCGACCGGATAATCATCACCAAGGGGCCCGCCATTGAGTCGACCGGTATCCTGGCGCTTCAGGCAGAGAAACCCCTCACAGATAAGTTCGGTAAGGACCTCGTTGAGAAAGCAAAGAAGCACTTCACTGCCATGACCGTGGTACAGGATGCGCTGGTGGCAGCCCCCAATGCCCACGCCATGCACGATGCCACCGAAGGCGGCCTGCTCAATGGCATATATGAAGTTGTCGAGGCTTCGGGTACCGGGGTAACCATATATGAGGAAAAAATCATTGTCCCGGAAGAAATTGAGGCTGTTCACCGCTATTTCAATATCGACCCCCTCATCTCAATCAGCGAGGGCACACTGATAGCCACCGCCACCCCGGAAAACACCCCCAGGATTATCAACGACCTGAAACAAAGCAATATTGCTGCCTGGGAAATCGGTGAAGTGACGGAAAAGGACCGGGTATTTGTTCGCCGTGATGGTAAAAAGGAAGCGCTGACGCCAGTTAAAGTTGACCCGTTCTGGGCAGCTTACTTCAGCACGCTGGGAGGATAAAAATTGAGCATAAATCAGCAAGAGGAAATGATACTGGGCAATCTTGCCCACGCCGTGACCACGCTGCAGGAGAGCGCCGAATTCGCGCTTCTTATGCCGGAAGTAAGAGTGAACCTGGTCCACGCGCTGCCTGACGCCAGGACAGGGAAAGACGTCGCCGCCATTGACGGCAGGATAACGGTGGTGCGGGGCTTTCCCTATGCCTCCGGCCTGCCGGCCTGGGGAGGATCCGACCATATGGCGCGCCTGATAATCGAAGTGAGAAAGTACGACCCGTCAATAAACGCCGGCATTAATTTCAAATGTGATGCCGACATGATTGAACTGATGAAGCAGTACTGCGC
>JBARQF010000095.1:0-4664 GCA_049643605.1 Dehalococcoidales bacterium | reverse complement strand
CTACTTTGCGAAGGGCTTCTGGCAGCTTGTTCCGGGGAACAGTACCGTCGCATACTATGTAGGGGGGACAGATTCTGGCCACCGACCCGAAGGCCCCGCGGCGGCCTTTCCAGAGCGCATCGCGTTCCGCATTGCTCTGGGCGATGCGCAGTTCACGCACTTTATCTTTCCGGCATATCTCTGATATTTCCTGAACCTGCTTCTCCAGCGTGTCAGCCAGCCCGGCGACTTCAATAAGAAGGATACCAGCGGCATCGGTGGGGTAGCCGGCGTTAACACTCTGTTCGATTACCTGGCACATTTTCTGGTCGAGAAGTTCCAGGGCACCGGGAATGATGCCGGCGCTGATGATGTCGGATACGGCCTGGCCACCGTCTTCGAGGTGGTCGAAGATGGCCAGCATGGTCCGTGATGCTTCTGGTTTGGGGATGATGTGCAGGATTAACTTGGTGGCCATGCCCAGTATTCCTTCCGACCCGATGAAAAGGCCTCTCAAATCATAGCCGGGATAATCTTCGACGTAATCGCCGGTGTTAATCACCTCGCCATCGGCGAGGACAACCTCCATGCCGCATACGTATTTGGAAGTTACTCCGTAACGGAGGCACATCGGTCCGCCGGCATTCTCACCGATGTTGCCACCCAGTGTGGAGCTTTTCTGGCTGGCCGGGTCCGGCGGATAAAAATAACCGAGCGGCGCCAGGGCATTCTGCAAATCGAGGTTGACCACCCCGGACTCAACCACCGCCCTGCGGTTGGCAGTATTTATCTCAAGGATGCGGTTCATGCGGCTGATTTCAAGAATAATGCCGCCTTTGACCGGGATGGTGCCGCCGGACAGGTTGGTGCCGGCACCACGGGGCACCGCCGGTATCTTTTCCCGATGGGCCAGCTTCATTATTGCCTGGACTTCTGCCGTGCTGCGCGGAAAGACGATGACATCTGGAAGCTCCTGCCTCATCGTGGCATCGTAGGAATAGGAGATAAGGTCCTTAAGGTCAGCCAGTATATTCTCTTTGCCGACTATCCTGGTTAAATCCTTGATAAGGTTCTGTGCCATCAAGTTACGCTCTTTCTCCTTCCCGTACGCGTTATGGAATGGAACGGTCCGTAATATTGCGATTTGGCAGGGTCATTCCCGGTAAGTCGGCTACAGCCTGGCCCATGCCTCCATAAGAGTACGTTTGGCATTGGCCACCACCACATCCGGGCTTTGCCCCGGTAGCGGCTTGACCTCAAAGGCGACAACGTTCTGTTTCCCCTCGCCTATGTACCCGATTTCCATCAGGGCTTTTAAGAACAACTTTACTTCTTCAACATCGTTTTCGCCCACGGCGAGCCCAAACGGGGGATGTTTATCTCCGTAGGCCGGGTGGTTCTTATCTTTCAGTATGCAGCTGCCGATATGTACATGTGTCAGGTGGTCTTTAGCCGATTTGACTGCATAGTCAGACGTCTCTTTAAGCAATGGCAGGTGACTCAAATCTATCATCAAGCCGAAGTTGGGGTAATGCCGTTTCACCTCTCTGGCTACATCAACCGCCTCTGGCGTGGGACCGATAAGGCGTTTCTTATCATAATCACGGTCAAATATCTCCATGGTGATGCCGAGGCCGCCCTTGCCCTGCGCATAGCTGCATATCTGGGAGAGTGAGTCGGCCAGCAGTTCTCTTGCCTGGCTGTATTTCTCCTTGGCTGGCGCCGGACCGCTGAGCACGGCAAGCTGCCTGGCACCGAGCTGGTATGCCTCGTCCACGCCACCTTTGATTATCGAGATGGCGGCATCACGCTGTTGTGGCACCAGGCTGTTGAGGTCCAGTTTGTTATTCAGCAGCAGCGGTTGACCAACGTAGCCGACAACGAGGTGGCTTGCCTCGAGTATCTGCTTCACCTCATCCCGGATATCTTCAGGTGTTGAAGCAATCTCAATGGCGCCGAAAAATGCGTCCTCGGCAATCTTCCGGATGGACTCAACCGTATCCGTCTCCGGGTAGGCCATTAGCTGCACGATGCCGATCTTCATGTAAGAATGCAAATTGTCTTTCACGGCTGTGACTCCTTTCGGGAATTCGCTGGTATGAAGTGAGGGATGATACCAGTGTGAGCAATGAACTGGTGCGCTGTTACAGTGGACTGGCTAAAAGTAGAGCGGTCAGGTTCAATAGCTCTCTTAATGATAACGGGATTGACTGAAATACCATCTTCCGATTTCCGGCTGGCGGCTTCTGTTTTTGGCACCCTGCTCATACGCTACCTCTGTGGCACGGTTGCAACGGGGGCGTTCACCCCAAAATATAGCACAGCACCCAGATTGCGTCAAGGAAAACGCTCACTCTTCCAGCAGGGGGAGGATGAGGGGACCTTCCGGAATCACAACGACCTCGGCGTTCTTCCCCAGCACGGAAAAGGCCTTCTCCAGGCCCTCCTCGATGGTGCTGACCGGCGTCATCATCATGTCATTGACTATGCTGTCATCCAGGCTTGAGACCAGATAGATATCGTGCTTCAGCTGGGTGCGGGCCAGAATCTGGTTTTCCCACTGGACACCGATAGGCTCTTCCCGCTTAATCTTTCTTATCACCTCTTTGGGAGAATCAACCGAGCGGTGCAGTTCCAGGAATGCTTCCGGTCCGATGCCGGCGCTGCATGATGAAGCCACGATTATTATTCCGCCGTCGCGAGTAACCTGTGAGGCGGTGTCAATGCCCTTGCAGGTCTGGTACAGGTCCAGGTCAAGCGGCGCTCCACTGTTGGTGGTAATGGTGATGTCCGCTCTCTGGGGCACTTCGACGCCGGCGACTTTCTTTTCTAGCTGGCAACCTTTCTCATGTGCTTTGAATGGATGGCCGGCAACGACATGCGTTATCTCTCTGTCCTTATTGAGCAGCACGTTGACAATGAAATTGAGCCTGGCCATCTGTGCCTGCTCAACGAGGTCTTCGTGCAGTGGGTTCCCTTTGAGAACGCCGGCGCGCGCTTTGGGGTGCTCTACCATCCGGTAGCCGTGGTTGTGGTAGGCGGAGCGGATGCTGAACACTCCGGGCGCAATGCTCTTCCGTCCCCCGGAGAAGCCGGCAAAGAAGTGGGGCTCGATAAACCCGGTGCTGATGCGGAAATCGGCTTCAATGACCCGGCGGTTGATGTCCACCGGCGTACCCCGTGAAGTGGTGCCAATGTAGACGGTATCGTTCACATCGTGATTGAAGACATTATAGCCGGCCACGATATCTTCGCCCAGCTTTTGGGTAAGTTCAGCCTTGTTCAACGGCGGGTGCAGGCCGAGGGCAACGATGATGGTGATATTCTCTCGCGGTACTTTGCTTTCCAGCTCGGCGAGCAGCGGCGGCAATATACGGTCATCGGGGCAGGGCCGGGTATTATCGGTGGCGATAACCACTACCTTATCGGTCGGTTTGACCAGGTTGCGCAACGGTGGTGACTCTATCGGCGAGCGCAGGCTCTGCGTGATAGCCTGCCTTTCATCGGCCAGACCTGGGGCGTCCTGCCTGGTGAGAACGCAGGCGATATTCCTGGTCGGTATCCGCGCCGTGAGCGTACATTCCCCGCAGGGTAACTCAATCTCGGTCAGTTCCATTCTCTATTTTGCTCCTTGAGTTCCGGCAAAATGCTCTAATAAAGCACTACCCATTATACAATTTATACAATGGGTAGCGCCTGTGCTGCAGTATTCGGTTACTACGGGTGAAGTCCGCTATTTTTTGGCCATGGCTGCCATTAGCTTGGCCGCTCGAGCCGGGTTGAAAATGCCGCAGGCACATTGTGGTGCCAGGACTTTGGCCGCCTCATCGGGGGTCTTTCGACCGGCTTTTATTTCATCCACCATTGACTTTATCAGGTTGGCTGATATCATGGCATGGCCGCACATGGTGGCGACTTCGAGGACATCATCTTCGGGCAGCTTTTCCGTCTTGCCCCAGATACCAAGTGAAAAATTGGCGGTATGATGCTTCAGCCCGGCTTTCTCGAGGCAGCCATCAACCTTCTCAAAAATGCCGCTGACGATAACCGATTGCCCGAGGTCAGCTTCTTTAAGCTCGGTCAATACTTCGGATACCGCTTCTGGATTATCAAATACGGCATGAACCACCGCCTGGGCAGCCTCCACGACCTCTTCCTTTTTATGGCTGTACATATTTCCCAGTTTGATGGCGCCTATGTTTTTGGGGTCGTGACGCACGGCAATTTCAAGGAATTTCTTGAGCTTGGGGGCATGCCCTTCGTCATTAAAACCCACGGCGGGCAAACAGAGCATCACATAGTCTTCACTCAGGCTTTCTCTGGTTCCTCTACGATGCAAACTGTGAGTCATTCATTTCCTCCTTATACGTCCGCCGCTGGCTTGCCCAGGCCGACACACTGTTTTCCATTGATGCGATACGAAGTGCCCAGCTTATCCATCAGCTTCCGCAGTGGATAAGAGCCATCGGGGTCGGCGCGGTTGATGACCTCACAGCTGAAGACGGTATCGATCTCCTTGGCCGCCTCTTTCAGGGCGTCCATGATTTCTTCGAACTTCTCGATGGGGTAGAGACACTCGATGATGCCGGAGAGCACCTTCTCATTGAGTACATCTTCCCGTATCTTGCCGGTCTTGGGGTCTTCCATGAGGAAGGTAACCGGGTTCTTGGCCTCAAACTCCGCAC
>JBARQF010000094.1:0-11038 GCA_049643605.1 Dehalococcoidales bacterium | reverse complement strand
CGCTACCCACTAAGGGCGGTTACTGGCTGATAGAGATTCCTGACCAGGATGCCGATAGACGCATCGACACCGAATACAGGGACTACCTGAAGGCTAAAGCTTTTGATGAGTGGATAGCGGCACTGGTAGACGACGAGGGCAACGAAATCGTAAACTACCTTGATGCTGAAAAAACATCCTGGGCGATTGAGCAGGCAGCCAGAGGCTAAAACAAGTAGCGAGGTAAAGGGTGGCATGGACAAGAGAAGCATTGGCATCGGCCTGATGGGACTGGGAATAATCGGGGGACAGGTGGCCAGGGTCCTGACGGAAAAAGCGGACATGCTCGCCGAGCAGGCTGGCTGCTCCCTGGTCCTGCGCAAGATAAAGGTGCTGCCCGAAGACCTGAAGAGGCCGCTGGCCAAAGAAATACCCGCCGACCTTTTCACCACGGACGATGACGAGTTTTTCAATGAACCGGGCATCGATATTATGATAGAGGCAATCGGTGGCGAGAACCCGGCCCGGGATTTTCTGAAACGGTCAATCACCAGCGGCAGGTACGTGGTAACCTCAAACAAGGAAGTTATTGCCAAGCATGGCGCCGAACTGCAGGCACTGGCCCAGCAGCACGGGGTTGGACTGCGCTACGAGGCCAGCGTCGGCGGCGGCATCCCGCTGATTACGCCGTTCAAGCATGACTTGGTGGCCAACGATATAACCGGCATTTACGCCATCATCAACGGGACGACCAATTACATCCTCACCCGTATGGCGCGTGAAGGCATCGACTTCCCCACGGCACTCAAGAGCGCCCAGGAGCTGGGCTACGCCGAGGCCAATCCCGTTAATGACATCGAGGGCATTGACGCCAATTACAAACTGGCCATCATGGCCTCACTGGCCTTTCAGACCGTGGTCAAGCCGGAGGACATTTACCGGGAAGGTATTTCCCGTATTGGCAGTCGGGATTTCCGCTACGCCCGGGAACTGGGCTTTGCCATTAAACTCCTGGCCATTGCCAAACGTGTTGATAACTCCATTGAAGTCCGGGTACACCCGGTTTTCATCTCGGAGGACTCGCTTCTGGCCAAGGTCGACGGCGTCTACAACGGCATTCTGGTGGAAGGCGACCTCATCGGCAAGGTGCTTTTCTACGGGCAGGGTGCCGGTCCCCTGGCCACCAGCAGCGCCGTGGTCGCCGATGTCGTGGCCTCAGCGCAGGATATCACCTCTGGCGTGGGCAACCGGCTGAAGTGGAAACCGGAGTCAGGAAAACGGCTCAAGCCCATGGATGAGATTGAGACCCAGTACTATCTCCGGTTGAGTTGCGCCGACCGTCCCGGTGTGCTGGCCCAGATTTCAAAAATACTGGGCGATAACATGATAAGCATCGCCTCGGCGATTCAGAAGGAAGCAGATGACACCGCCCAGACTGCGGAAATCGTCCTGACCACCCATCCATCGACTGAAAAAGCGATGCAGCAGGCTTTGCATCAGATTGAACAGCTTGAAGTGGTCAGGGAGATAAGCAACTTCATCCGCGTGGAAGAAATTTAGCCGACATTCAAATCAGGGGTACCGTTCGATGGTTAAAACAGGCGTCCTCTACAAATACAAAGACCTCCTCCCCGTCACTCCCAAAACGCCGCTCTTTTCTCTGGGGGAAGGAGATACCCCGCTCGTCAGATGCGACCCGCTGGCGAAGGAAATCGGCTGCGGGGAGCTTTACTTCAAACTGGAAGGTTGCAATCCCACCGGCTCATTCAAGGACCGGGGTATGGTCGTGGCCGTGGCCAAGGCAATGGAAGAGAAGAGCCAGGCTATTATGTGCGCCTCAACCGGAAATACCAGCGCCTCCGCCGCTGCCTACGCTGCCTACTGCGGCCTGACGGCAATCATCGTTGTGCCCGAGGGCAAAATCGCCCTCGGCAAGCTGGCGCAGGCGATCGTCTACGGTGCCAAAATCCTGACCATCGACGGCAACTTTGACCAGGCGCTGCAGATTGTCCGCGAGCTTACAGATAAGCACCCGGTCACACTGGTGAACTCCGTTAACCCACACCGTATCGAAGGGCAGAAGACCGCCTCTTTTGAAATCATTGATATACTGGGCGATGCCCCTGACTACCTGTTCATTCCCGTAGGCAATGCCGGCAACATAACGGCCTACTGGAAGGGTTTTGAGCAATACCATGAACTGGGAAAGGCAAGCAAAAGACCGCGGATGATGGGATTTCAGGCGGAAGGCGCCGCGCCCATCGTTCACGGCCATCCCATTGAAAAGCCGGAAACGGTGGCCACGGCGATACGCATCGGCAACCCGGCCAGCTGGCAGAAAGCGGTGGCCGCGCGCGATGAGTCCGGTGGCATAATCGACACGGTCAGCGATGCGGAAATCCTGGCCGCGCAAAAGCTTCTCTCCACCAGAGCCGGCGTATTTGGCGAGCCGGCATCGGCGGCTTCCATGGCCGGGCTGGTCAAGCTTTCCCGGCAGGGAAGGGACTTTTCCGGGAAAAGGATTGCCTGTGTAATCACCGGCACCGGGCTGAAAGATACCGATACTGCCCTGAAAGACGCCCCACCCTTCCTCCAGCTGCCGGCTGATATCGCGGAGGTGGAAAAGGCACTGGGCTGGGGATAACCAACTCGTTTCAGGAGGCGATGATGTTTGACGAGGCCAAAATCAAAAAGGCGATTAACGACATTATAGAAGCCATAGGGGAAGACCCGAAGCGAGCAGGTCTTTTAGATACGCCGGAACGCGTCGCCGAGATGTATGCCGAGCTTTTTGGCGGTATGAAGCAGGACCCTAAGGAAGAGCTAAAGGTCGGGTTTGAGCTCGGCCACCGCGAGATGGTGGTGCTGCGGGATATCCCGTTTTACTCGATGTGCGAGCACCATCTGCTGCCCTTCTACGGCGTGGCTCACATCGGCTACATCCCCAATCATGAGGGCCGTATCGTCGGCATCAGCAAGCTGGCCCGCGTGGTGGAGGTAATCTCCAGGCGACCCCAGCTCCAGGAGAGAATGACCACGGAAATTGCCGATACCATCATGGAGGCCCTCAAACCAGAAGGGGTGGCGGTGGTTATTCAGGCGGAGCACCTCTGCATGATTATGCGCGGCATCAAGAAACCGGGCGCCAACGTCGTTACATCAGCCATCAGGGGTATTTTCAGTCGCAAAGCGGCCAGCCGGGCGGAGTTTTTCTCCATAATTCAGGGGAAGCAGGGTTCATTACCTTAGATATCCAGGTTGCGCACGCTCTTAGCGTGTGCTTGAATGAACGCCTTGCGCGGCGGGACCTCCCCACCCATCAGCACGTGGAAGATGTGGTCTGCTTTGGCGCCATCCTCAACACTCACTCCCAGCAAAGTGCGGGTATCCGGGTTCATGGTCGTCTCCCAGAGCTGCTCGGGGGTCATCTCACCCAGACCTTTGTAGCGCTGCACCTCTACCTTCCTGGCGCCCTTCAATTCCCGCATTGTATCTTCCTTCTGCTGCTCTGAATAGACCCAGCGCTGGTCTTTTGCCGCCTTTAAACGGTAGAGGGGCGGCTGGGCAATGTAAAGGTAGCCACCACCGATGAGTCCGGGCATATGGCGGAAGAAGAAGGTGAGCAGCAGCGTGCGTATGTGCGAGCCGTCCACGTCGGCATCAGTCATCAGGATGACGCGATGGTAGCGGAGCCTGGTAGCGTCAAAGTCATCACCAATGCCCGCCCCCAGGGCGGTGATGATAATGCGGATTTCCTCGCTGGCGAGCATTTTATCCGGCGGAGCCTTTTCCACGTTTAAAATCTTGCCGCGCAGCGGCAGTATCGCCTGGAAGCGGCGGTTCCGTCCCTGCTTGGCCGAACCACCGGCGGAATCACCCTCCACCAGATACACTTCACAGTGGACGGGGTTTTTCTCCGAGCAGTCCGCCAGCTTGCCGGGCAGCGTGCCGGTATCAAGGCTGCTCTTCCTGATGATTAAATCGCGGGCTTTGCGAGCGGCTTCCCGTGCCCTGGCAGAAGTCGCGCACTTATCAATTATCCTTTTCGCTTCGTCCGGGTGCTCTTCAAGATAGCCGGAAAGCCCTTCCCCGACCACGCTCTCCACATGGCTCTTGACTTCAATGTTGCCCAGTTTGCCCTTGGTCTGGCCTTCAAACTGCGGCTCGCGTATCTTAACACTGATGATAGCGGTCAGCCCCTCCCGGACATCCTCCCCGGTCAGGTTCGGCTCGCCGTCCTTTACCAGCTTGTTCTTGTGGGCATAGTCGTTCAGCACGCGGGTCAGCGCCGAGCGGAAGCCGGTGAGGTGAGTGCCACCGTCAACGGTATTGACGCAGTTGGCAAAGCTGAAAACCGCCTCGGTGAAGCCATCATTGTACTGGAGCGCCGCCTCGGCAATGGTACTGTTTACCTCTTTGGAAATGTATATTGGGTGGGCGTGCCGGACCGTCCGTCCCCGGTTCAGGTGGCGTACAAAGCTGGTAATACCGCCCTCAAAATAAAAAGTCTGCTCGCGGTCTCCCTTTTCTTCTTTGAGGCTAATTTCCAGGCCCTTGTTCAGAAAGGCCATCTCTCGCATGCGTTCGCTGAGAATCTCAAAATCGTATTCGGCGGTGCCGAATATCTTCTCATCGGCGTAAAAAGTGATGGTGGTGCCGGTTTCCCCGGCCTTGTCGATTTCCGTCAGCGGGCCCTGCGGTATACCCTGCCGGTACTCCTGCTTATACTCCTTACCGTCGCGCCGCACGTTGCAGCAGACATAGGAGGAGAGAGCATTGACCACCGAAGCTCCCACACCATGCAGGCCGCCGGAAACCTGATAAATGCGACCACCGAACTTGGCCCCGGCGTGCAGCACGGTCATCACCGTCTCCAGAGCGGAAACGCCGGTGGAGGGATGGATATCAACGGGGATGCCACGACCGTTATCCTCCACGGTAACGCCGCCGTCCTCCTTGTGAGTGACCTTGACTTTGTCACAGCAGCCTGCCATAGCCTCATCGATGCTGTTATAGGTTATCTCATAGACGAGGTGATGCAGGCCGCGCTGGTCGGTGCTGCCAATATACATACCGGGCCGGCGGCGCACTGCCTCCCTTCCCCCCAGTACCTGAATGTCCTCGGCGGTGTAATCGTTGTTCTGGTTGTTCACTGTCTCAGCGGCGGCGGCTTTCTTCCTGGCCATTAATAATTACGTCTCCCCAAGAGATAAAAAAACAAGCTCTCAGATAACCGAGAACTTGCCTTCAATACTCCTGTAAATCATACATTTATGCACGATTAAGTATAGCACAAATCAGCTTCAAAGTAAAGGTGGGGAAACCAATTAATATTCCCTGAAAAATCCCTAAATTATATTGCATTTACCCTTCTCATTATGTTATATTAGTTCAGGACAAAACACCTTTAAACCAGTCCGGTGAGGCTGGCAAGGGTAAGACAGGGACAAACCGTAAATCTGACCTCTTGCCAACCCCGGCAGGAGGTTATTTTTATGGCAAAAAATATCGTTATGACCCGCGATGACATCCGGCGCACTCTGGCGCGCATCGCCCATGAAATCATCGAGCAAAACAAAGCGATAGACCAGCTTATACTGGTGGGGATGCGGACGCGGGGGGTGCCGCTGGCCAGGCGCCTCGCGGCCAATATCCAGAAGTTCGAAAATACGGATGTCCCGGTGGGCGCCCTCGACTTCAGCCTCTACCGAGACGACATTTCCCATCTGGAAAAGCAACCCGTCGTCCAGCATACCGACATCCCGGTGAGCGTCGACGAAAAGTCAATCGTGCTCGTTGACGACGTGCTTTATACCGGGCGGAGCACGCGGGCGGCCATGGATGCCCTTATCGACCTCGGGCGTCCCCGCCAGATTCAACTGGCGGTGCTCATTGACCGCGGCCACCGCGAGATGCCCATCCGCCCCGACTACATCGGCAAGAATATTCCGAGCGCTCGCCACGAGGAGATACAGGTCCACCTCATAGAGACCGACGGCGCTGATGAGGTGGCCATTGTCCGCCACGAGTCAAACGCAAACAATAACCATTTGCAGCCGGTGACTACCGGGAAAAGGAGCGGCCATGACGCTAACAAATAGAAGTCTGGTTACCATTGACGACCTTTCCTACGGGGAAATCGAAGCACTCTTCAATCTGACGGACGAGGTGTCCGGCGCTATTGACGAGCAGTACGGGCTGTGCCGGGGTAAAATTATGGCCAGTCTCTTTTTTGAGCCAAGCACGCGGACAAGGCTCTCCTTCGAGACGGCGATGCACCGCCTGGGAGGAAGCGTCATCACCGCCGCCGATGTGGACGCCACATCACTGGCCAAGGGCGAAAGCATCGCCGATATGGCCAGAGTTGTCGGCAGCTACGTTGACATGATTGTCATCCGCCACCCCTGGGAAGGGGCAGCGAAGGTGGTCGCCGATTACTCCGGCGTGCCGGTCATCAATGCCGGCGACGGCGGGCACCAGCACCCCACCCAGACCCTATGCGACCTCTACACCATCAAAAAAGAAAAAAAGACCCTGAAAGGGCTGAAAATAGGGTTGTGGGGCGACCTGAAATACGGGCGGACGATACACTCCCTCATCTTCGCTCTGGCCAAGTTCGGGGCCAATATACTCTTCTACCCAACGCCGGGACTGGAGGTGCCGGAGCACGTCCTGGAAAAACTGACCATGGAGTATGGCGGCGAACTGGAAAAGTACGCCACCCATGACACGGCAGCAAAAGAGAAATTGCTCCCGCTTGATGCCATCTACCTGACGCCCAGCAGCCCGCACCAGCTGGCCATGATGCCCGACGTGAATATTCAGGTGGAGTTGAAGACCGGTATCGATGCCCTCTATGTCACCAGGCCACAGAAGGAGCGGTTTTCCGCCGCTGAGAAAGGTAAAGAATTAAGAGAAAAATATCCCGTTGTCGATAAGAAACTGCTCAGGAGCAAGGAGTTCAAAAAGACGCTGGTGATGCACCCTCTGCCCCGTGTCGATGAGCTGGCGCTGGAGCTTGATGCCGACCCGAGGAGTATGTACTTCAAGCAGGCGGCGCGCGGCGTGCCGGTGAGAATGTCACTTATCGCCCTTCTGCTGGGAGCCAAAGACGTGGTCATTCCGCAGGAAGCAGCGCCACCGATAGCCTACCCCGTTTACCGGCGCGATTACGGTCCGATGTGCCCGAACCCGCGCTGCGTCTCGGTGCAGGAGACGGAAGTAAAATACCTGAAGCCTGAATATAAAATCGTCAACCGCAAGCCGCTCACCCTGCGCTGCGCCTACTGCGAACACGGTTTTGAACCGGAATACGTCGCCAGTTCCGACTGGCATGAGGGGAAAACAGCGACCAAGAAATACCACAGCGCATCAAGCCACTGGACAAGGAAGATAAGGCCCGAGAACCTGATTGTCTTTCGCTCGAATCAAGACGCGGAAACCCTCGGCTTCAAGCCGAGCCGGTACGTTAAGGTACTACGCAGCAGAAAGGGTACACAGAAATGAAATCTTTGCTGATTAAAGACGGCCGAATTATTGACCCGGGGCAGGGCATAGACGAGCGGGGTAGCCTGCTGCTCAGCGAGGGGAAAATCGCCTGGCGGGGAGTCACCCCGCCCCAGACCGATTATGACATCCTGTATGCAGAAGGGATGGTGGTCTGCCCGGGGTTCGTTGACCTGCATTGCCACCTCAGGCAGCCCGGTTTTGAGGAGAAAGAGACCATCGCCACCGGTACTCAGGCGGCAGCGAGGGGAGGTTTCACCACCGTCTGCTGCATGCCCAACACCAGCCCGCCTCTGGATAACAGAGAAACAATAGAGTACGTCAGGGCCGAAGCGGAGAAATCAGGCGTTATCCGGGTGCTGACCATCGGCTGCGTGACCAAGGGCAGGAAAGGGGAGACACTGGCCGACATGGCGGCGCTGGCGGGGGCGGGGGTCATCGGCTTCAGCGACGACGGCAGCCCTGTGAAAGACCCGGAAATAATGCGCCAGGCGCTGGAGAAAAGCAAGGAACTCGGTCTGACGGTCATCGACCACTGCGAGGAGCCGTCGCTTGTCGAGGGCGGGCAGATGAACGAGGGGGCGCTTGCCGAACGGCTCGGGCTGCGCGGTATCCCGGCAGCCTCCGAGGAGATTATGGTGTCGCGGGACATCATGCTGGCCCAGATGACCGGGGGGCACGTGCACATCGCCCACGTCAGCACCTCGGGCGCATTGACGCTCATTCGAGACGCTAAAAAGCAGGGGGCAAAGGTTACTGCCGAGGTCACTCCCCACCACCTCACCCTCACCGACGAGGAGTGCAACGGCTACAACACCAGCGCCAAAGTCAGCCCGCCGCTGCGCACGCGACGCGACAACCAGTCGCTGCTCAGGGGGCTGAAAGACAACACCATAGATATCATTGCCACCGACCACGCCCCGCACGCCCGCGCCGATAAGGAGTGCGATTTCACCAAGGCCGCTACCGGCATCAGCAATTTTGAGACCGCGCTGGGCAGCTTGCTCGTTCCGGTGCACAGCGGACAGCTCACGCTGGACATGCTCATCGCCAGGCTCACCTGCGACCCGGCGAAACTGCTTAAAGAGGAACTGCTCGGGACGCTCACCATTGGCGCGCCGGCGGACATCACCATCTTTGACCCGCACCGGGCGTGGACGGTTGACCCGTCCGTATTTGTCTCCAAGGGCAAGAACACGCCGCTCGCCGGCCGGTTGTTGAAGGGCAAAACGATGGCCACCATCTACGGCGGGAAATTAGTCTATAAAGATGACGCCGTTACATTTGTCGGGGAATACTAGAGGGGCTAATTTTAAAATCAGGGAGTTTTAGAGGGGTGAAACCCCTCTTACCCAGAACATCCCCCTCTCCTTCATTCAAAGGAGAGGGGGACACAGGGGGTGAGGTAGATAACAAATAAAAAGACACTGCTGGTGCTGGCCGACGGCTCAACTTATGAAGGGGTTTCCTTCGGCGCCGGGGTCGACGCCTACGGCGAGGTGGTCTTCAACACCAGCATGATTGGCTACCAGGAGATGCTGACCGACCCTTCCTACGCCGGGCAGATAGTCGTGCCAACGTATCCACTCATCGGCAACTACGGCACCAGCCAGCATGACGTTGAGTCGGATAAAATCCAGGTCAGGGGCTTTGTGGTCAGGGAGGAGTGCGTGCAGCCGAACCACTACCTGAACCAGCAGACGCTGCACGGTTATCTGCTGGAAAATAATATCCCCGGCCTTCACGGCGTTGACACGCGGTCGCTCACCAGGAAGCTGCGCTCTCACGGGGTGATGATGGGCTACCTCACCAGCGAAAAGTCGCCCGAAGAAGCTCTGGCGGAACTGAAGAAGCTGCCCGACTACGGCACCCAGGATTTTGTAAAACAGGTGTCCACCGATGCCCCCTACCCCTGGGAGCCGGGCGATGATAAAGAACTGCCCCACATAGTTGTGCTGGACTGCGGGCTGAAGTACAACATCTTGCGGCTCTTGAAAGAGCAGGGATGCCGCGTTACCGCCGTGCCCTGTGCCACGTCGGCCAGAGACATTCTGGGAATGAACCCCGACGGCATTTTGCTGTCCCCCGGCCCCGGCGACCCCGAGCTCTTGGATTATATTGTTGCGACGGTGAAGGGATTAATCGGCAAAAAACCGATGATGGGCATCTGCCTGGGCAACCAGCTAATCGCCCGCGCCTTCGGCGGGAAGAATTTCAAACTTAAATTCGGCCACCGCGGCGGCAACCACCCGGTCAGGGATTTGACCACTGGCCGGATACACATCACCGCCCAAAACCACGGCTATGCCGTTGACCCGGACACGTTGCAGGACGGCCTTGAGGTCACCCAGATAAATTTAAATGACGGTACGGTGGAGGGGCTAAGGCATAAGGAGCTGCCCATCTTCTGCATCCAGTACCACAGTGAAGCCTCCCCCGGCCCCCTGGATAATACCTATCTCTTTGAGGATTTTATGAAGATGATGAGGGGGAAAATCCCCCTTTGTCCCCTTTTGCAAAAGGGGAAGACATGATAGCTTCTCCCTTTGGTAAAGGGAGAATGAGAGGGATTCCATGTTACCTTACAACGAGAACCTGAAACAGCCTGCTAGGCAGCTCAGGAAGAATCTGACCGATGCGGAAAGGCAGCTCTGGATGAAGTTAAGGATGAAGCAGCTAAACGGATTCCAGTTCTACCGGCAAAAACCCATCGGCGATTACATAGTCGATTTCTTTTGCCCCAGGGCAAAGCTGGTTATTGAAGTTGATGGCAGCCAGCACTTTACTGATGAGAAGGCGGAATATGACAGAATAAGGGATGAGTACCTGGGCAGTCTCGGCTTGAGAGTGCTGAGGTTCAGTAACAGTGACGTGATGGCGCATATCGAGGGTGTCGTTAAGAGAATAGAGGAGGGAATCCCCCTTAGTCCAGAAAAAATCCCCCTTAATCCCCCTTTTTCAAAGGGGGAGACGTCGCCTTCTCCCTTTGGTAAAGGGAGACCGAGAGGGATTTCCATGGGGACTAAGGGAGTGAGGTAGAAAATGTCTAAGTACACAAATAAACTGACCGAACTAAATGACTTATACGACAGGCTGTTATTATACCATACCTACCTCAGCAAGCTTATAAAAGAAAAAGAGCTTGCTGAAAATGAAAGAAACCCAGCCGCAAATCTACTATTAGAAATCGGCCGTAAAGTTGGATATGTAGGAAAGCTGATAGCTGAACTGACAGGACTAGAAAAAGTAGACGTGCACGGAAAAGAATATGATATGTGGGTAGTAGCATTACGGATACCTCCTGATGAACTTGCACATTCTGCATTAGGATATTGCATTCAAGTTACAAATAGAGCTATCGGCCAACTTGAAGAAGAAATTAGAACGGGAGCAAGAGACGAAAAAACAGGTAAATTGACTTCTCCAATAGGAAAATCTAAATTTGAAGTCCCGAAGGCTTTTATTTCACATGGAAAAGAAAGTGCAGCGCTTAAAAAACTGGAGGATTTTCTACACAACCTCGGCATCTTACCACTAATTGTAAAAGAACAAC
>JBARQF010000093.1:0-3052 GCA_049643605.1 Dehalococcoidales bacterium | reverse complement strand
GATAGAAACCGTTCTGTATTAGTAAGAGTACCATTAGGATGGTTAAATGTTAATAATATGATTAAAGATGCGAACCGGCAGGATGAGGAGAAGTCCTACGAATTCAGTGATAGCCAAACAATAGAATTTCGTTGCCCTGACGGTTCGGCTAACATTCATCTCTTACTCGCAGGATTGGCGGTGGCTACTCGATATGGTTTAGAGATGCAAGATGCCTCGGCACTGACCAATAAGCTTTATGTGAATGTAAACATATTTTCACCAGAGAACAAGGGAATTCAAGAGAAACTTCCTCAATTACCCACATCCTGCTGGGAATCAGCTAAGTGTCTTCTTAAAGACCGAGAAATCTACGAGAGGGACGGGGTTTTTTCACCTGTGGTAATTGACGGCTTGGTAAAAATGCTTAAGAGCTACCACGATAAAGACTTGAGTGCCAAGTATTTTAGCAAGGGAGACGAGATTAAAAATTTAGTCGACGAGTATTTTTATTGTTGCTGATGTTCGGGATTGGTGCTGCTTAAAAAGTTGAGAGCGACATGCACCACTAAAAACTGGTACGGTTATAATGTTAGAATAGAGTAACAATAGTCTGTTTTGTGCAATGCAGATAAAAATCGTTCCTTTTTTACCCTATGGCTTCATGTATAGCCTTCAGGCGTGAAATTCCGCGGACCTTTTTATAGGGCGATAACAAACCGTCAGAAAGTATCCAACATCATAGAATTTTAACCGACTGTGCAACTCCATGCTAATAGCTTTGCCAACCCCTGCCCTGACGCAGACCGCGCAGGTAGGCCGCCTGACCGGCATGTATCATGGCATCATCCATAATGCTGATGAGACGTACCCCAACAGTAGGCAGCGGCTGGAACCACGGCTCATCAAGCTCTTTATCAAGGTCAGTTTTGGATAGCGTGAGAAAGTATTGCTTTGACCTTTCCAGCACTGCCCGCTGATAAGAAAGCAGGGTATCGATATCTGGAGATTTGAACGCGGCTACCTGCTCCGGGCTATGACCGAAACCGATATCTCCAGTGTCGGGCGGGCGGTTGAACCTGGCATGCCATCCATCTTTAATCCATAGCTGCTCCTCTCCCGTCAAAGCGGAGATTTGAGCATCCTGCTGGCGTGTCAGGTGCCAGGCTAACCAGCCAATGCTGTTGCAATCCGGGCGAGGCTGCCAGTCCAAATCATCCTGACTAAGTCCTTTAAGCACTCTTTCCAGCACCTCAGGCACGCGTCCAAAACCATCTGAAAGCAGGTCATTCCATTCCATCTTTTTACCTCCTCTTTTGTCTCTGAAGTCACAGCGATAACAAGCTGAGCCTGCGTAGATAATAACAATACCACAGATTTACCGCATATCGTCTAAGTATTTGGGGATAGTGAATCCAGGCCTTTTGAGTAAGCGAAAGTCGCTTCAACGTTTCCCAGGAACTGGTCAGCCAGGACGGCTAATAATGCCGCCGGCACTGAGCCTTCCAGGATATAGGCTACATTATCCTGCACCAGGCCGGCGATTATCGGGGAGCCAAGTCCCCCCGCACCGATAACGGCTCCTATCATGGCTGTCCCGATATTGATAATAACCGAAATCCTGACGCCGGTAAGAATCACGCGTGCTGAAAGCGGAATCTCAACACGAAACAGCGTTTGCATCTGGCTCATTCCCATGCCATGGGCCGCATCCAGCAGGTTGGCCGGGACCGCCTGCAAACCGGCAATGGTATTGCGAACCACCGGAAGAAGGCCATAAAGGAAAAGGGCGACCACCGTCGGGAGCAGCCCGAATCCCAGCATCGGTACCGCCAGTGCCAGCACCGCTACCGGCGGGAAGGTCTGGCCAAAAGAGGTCAGGGCAGTCACTATCGGCAAGAAGTCCTTGCCGCTGGTTCTGGTAACCCATATACCCACTGGTACGCCTATGATAATCGTGATTGTGCTGGAGATGGCGACCAACCTGATATGCTCCCAGACAAGCACCAGCAGGCTAGCACGGGGGTGCACCACCTGTGATTCCTGAGGGAAAAGGAAGCGCAATGATGCCTCCCACCATTCCAGATTGGCAATAAGAACAAAGAATAGCGCGGCCAGAAAGGCAAAAAACGCCCAGCGCCTGAGCAATTGCGTGTCTATTACCTACACCTCCGTCTCTTTGGTAGCCGTTTCAATATCACCCAGAGTTATTTCGCCAGTAATGCGCCCGCGGTTATCTACCACCGGAATGTTATTTAAACCTTGGCTTAGCATGCGTGAGAGCGCCTCTTTCAAGGTCGCCCCCGAAGTAATGGCAATGGTATCACGGTCGATTGTAACTACTGCCTCCGCAACCGACGCGGCACCTGTCAAACTGGCCCTGTCTATCCAGCCAATCAATCTTTTATCCTTATCCACCACCCATACCCAGCGGCGCCGTTTGCAGACCGACTGTGCATCTCCTATTGAGGCATCTAATCCAATCGAAGGCGAGGTCTTCATAAAATTTTCGATGCCGATACGTGACAGGCGCTTCAGTGCCCGGTCAGTGCCGATGAAGTCGTGAACGAATTTGTCAGCCGGTTTAGATAGGATGGCTTCCGGCGTATCGTATTGCACCAATCTGCCCGATGCCATAATGGCAATGCGGTCAGCCAGCCGGATTGCCTCATCCAGGTCATGGGTGACCAGAATGATGGTCTTCCTCAACTTTTTTTGAATGCCCATGAATTGCACCTGGAGTCGCTCGCGTGTTAGAGGATCAACGGCACCAAAAGGTTCATCCATCAGCAATATCGGCGGGTCGGCTGATAGAGCGCGAGCAACACCTATGCGCTGGGCTTCGCCGCCGGAAAGCTGGTTGGGGTATTTCCCTGCATATTCCCCGGGTTCGAGGCCAACCAGTATCAGCAACTCTTCCACTCTTCTGGCGATGCGTTCTTTTTCCCAGTGCAGCAGCTCCGGCACAACCGAGATATTGGCGCCAACTGTCATGTGAGGGAACAGCCCCACGCTCTGGATAGCATAGCCAATGGACTGCCGCAGCTTCTCCGGTTTGACCTGACTTATATCC
>JBARQF010000092.1:0-1980 GCA_049643605.1 Dehalococcoidales bacterium | reverse complement strand
AGCAGAGCTCGGCGATTCTGCGCAGCCCGCTTCTACCCATGGTCGCCAGATAGACCGTGGCGGCAAGCGCCACCAGCGCTTCGTTGGTGCAGATATTGGAAGTTGCCCGCTCTCTCCGAATATGCTGTTCGCGAGTGGCCATGGTGAGCACGTAGCCAGTTTGCCCGACAACGTCGGTTGTTTTGCCAACTATCCTGCCGGGCATATGGCGCAGATGCTCCTGGCGGCAGGTGAAGATACCCAGCCCAGGCCCGCCAAAGCTCAAAGGGTTGCCCAGCGGTTGGCCCTCGGCAATGGCGATATCCGCACCGTAGTTTCCTGGCGGTGTAAAGAGGCCGAGAGAAATCGGGTCGAAGATAACGATGAACAGCGCGCCGGCCCTGTGCGCCAGTCCGGCATAGCGCTCTGCCTCTTCAAAGTAGCCGAAGAAATTGGGCTGTTGCACGACCAGGCAGGCATAATCACCGGACAGTTCCTCAAAGTCTGGCTTCAGCTCGGTTATGGCTGTATCCTTACCGCTGCCATAGGTTCCGATGACTTCACGGTATCCGGGGTTTACCGTCGACAGTACCGCTATATTTTTTCGGCCGGTGACGCGACAGGCCATCAGGGCTGCTTCGGCGGCTGCCGAAGCGCCGTCGTACATGCCGGCGTTGCTGATTTCCATACCGGTCAGCTGGCAGACCAGAGACTGGTATTCGTATATCGCCTGCAGGGTTCCCTGGCTGGCTTCGGCCTGGTAGGGAGTGTAGGCGGTGTAGAACTCGCTGCGGCCGGTGATATGGCTGATAACGCTGGGAATAAAATGGTGGTAGTAGCCGGCGCCGAGGAAGCAAGTATACTTATCCAGACTGGTGTTCTGGCATGATAGCTGGCGCAATTCATCTTTTAGTTCCAGTTCGGTGAGGGGTGGCGGCAGGTTGAACGGGACATTGCGAAACTGCGCTGGGATGTCCTGAAAAAGCTCGTCAACGGAACCGGCGCCGATATCACGCAGCATGGCCTCACGGTCGCGGTCAGTATTTGGGATATATGGTGAAGGCATTGAATTGTTATACCTCCCGTTTATTCTGGCGCGTCCGGCGACAGCCCGGCGACAAATTCCCGGTACTGTTCGCTATTCATCAGTGTTTCCAGCTCTGCCGGCTGGCTTAATTCAATTTGCAACAGCCATCCGGCCCCGTAAGGGTCCTCATTAACGAGCGCGGGGTTATCAAGCGCCGCCTGATTTCTTTCCAGCACCTTGCCGCTGGCCGGCGAGAAAAGGTCGGACACCGCTTTTACCGTTTCTATCTCGCCCATCTTCGCAAACTGCGTTACTTGAGCACCTGCCTCGGGCAAATCAAGAAACACGATGTCACCAAGCTGGGACTGGGCATAGCCAGTGATTCCCATTTTCGCCCTGCCCGGAGCCTCGGCGCAGACCCATTCGTGTTCCTGTGAATATCTGTACTCTTCCGGATTCATTTCCTTCTCCTGCCACGATTTAAGCCGTATCCCACAAACAAAAAGGGGCCAATCTATATTTACTAGATTAGCCCCTCTGTCCTTTTACCTGAGAGATCACCCGTTATTAGCGGGTTGCCCCTTCGGTGTCCTTCAGATGAAGGACTCTCCAGAGGTATTACCTTCGGCAGTCCTTTTGCCTGAGAGTTTCACCCTTCCTTTGGAAGGATTTTCCCCTTCGGCTCCCATGCGGGTCTCTCCTGCCAATATGTGGTAGCAGATTAACATACATCGTGGACGCTGTCAAGATTTGAAGGGGAAAGTATAACGGTAAGAGCGTGCCTTTGACATAAAGATTATATTTGTGTAGCATTATGTTGACGGATGAAATGCCAACCCGCGGCAATCTGGAGAAACAGGCAGCTTATGAAGATACTGGTTACCGACCCCATAGCAGCACAGGGCATCGAGATACTGCGACAGCACGCCGAGGTTGATGTGAAGAAGGGGATTACGCCGGCGGGGCTGCGTTCG
>JBARQF010000091.1:0-2395 GCA_049643605.1 Dehalococcoidales bacterium | reverse complement strand
TGTTTAATTTATTATTGTTAGGGTGAAGTGATTTCACTAGCGGTGGTGAATTTATTTCACTAGTGTGGTGAATTGGCTTCACTAGTGAATTGGCTTCACTAGTTAGCTTTACAATTAACTCCATATTGATTACGAACGTGTTGGCTTTGTATGGAGTTCCTATGACGGAGATAATATCAGCTTTTTTCAAGCGTTTAACTGATGTCATTGCTTGTCGGCGGGAAAATAAGCCCTGGCAGATTTTTTGATAACTTGGGAAGCAAGTATTACTGCCGTTCCGGCATTGCAGTAAATAAGTAAGCACACAAAGGTCAGTAGGGAACTTCACAATTCGATGAAGGCCATTAGGGATCTGATAAAACTCCCCGGGGCGGAACTGCGGATTAGCCATGTTTCACCTCGCTTAAAATTGAGGCTAATTCGCAGTCTATGTTAAAATCAGATAGTGAAAAGCGTAGCGGATAGTATTGAGGATTGTGTAATACGGCGTCAGGGACGGGTTACCTTCCCCACCAATTTCATGCTGGTCGGTGCCATGAACCCCTGTCCGTGCGGCTACTACGGTGACCCATTTCACAAGTGTACCTGCTCCCCGGGCCTGGTGTCACGCTACCAGCGGCGTATCAGCGGCCCTTTCATAGACCGGGTGGACATTTTCATCGAGGTGCCGCACATCGACTATGAGAAACTTGCCGACGACCGACTGGGAGAACCATCAGCAACCGTCCAGTCCCGAGTCAACGCTGCCCGCTCCCTTCAGCTGGAGCGATTCCGGGGAACACGCCTCACCGGCAACGCTGACATGACGCCGTCCGAAATCAGGGGTTTCTGCCAGGTGGAAGAGGCCGCCCAGGGCCTGCTGAAGGCGGCTATGAAGCAGCTTTATCTTTCGGCGCGGGCGTTCCACCGCGTCCTCAAGCTGGCCCGGACTATCGCTGACCTGGAGAATTCTGCTATAATTAAAGCTCACCACGTCGCGGAAGCCATTCAGTACCGACCGAGAAGGACGGAATTATAAGCTGATTAGTCGGGGGGAGAGAATGAAGCGCTGGCTCAGAAGACACTACGCATCACTTACGGTAATTATTATGCTCTTAGCCGCGGTTATAACCGTCTCGGGCTGCCAGGACTATGCTTTCCCCGCTCCCGAGCAGCCTTCACCGGAGCCGGAGAAGCCGGCATCGACCACCTTCATCAACTCCGGGGACAAGGCTACCCTTGCCGTCTACGAGCACCTTCTCAGCCTGGCGGTGAGCCATGAGGCCAAGGACTACCTTGCCGAGTTCTCCGCCGTCAGTGATAACTGGAGTGCCGAATCAGAGCTCTTCAAAGACGGCAGCAGCGTCTGGTACGTCACGGTGGACATGAGCGAGGTTGATAACTGGCAGGAAAAACCGTACTGGCAGCAGGCAAGCTGGTTCGTCTATCAGGACGGTCGGGTGGTACCGTCAAACCGGCTCCAGGCCAATGCCCTCAGAATTGAGTCCGACCTTCAGGAATTGAGTCTGCCACCGCCTGCTCCGTAATGCGCCAAAGGTGAGATACCTTTTACGCTATAAGAAAGAGGATGCCGCCCGTAATCAGCAAAACCGCACCGAGGCCGATGGCGATGGCGCCTCCTATCTTCAGGGCTCCGGGCTGCAGGCGTGGTGGCCAGCGTTCCATAAATTCGCGGGTATCTCCGGGGCGCTTCGCTATTTCACCATAGTAGCTTTCTTCTTCCCGCTTGCCCCAGGCATACGCCAAGATACCAATAAGCAGGAACAGGCCACCAGCACCAATAAGTATCAGACAATCCAGTAAAGACATGCCCCACCACTCTCCGCAGGCCGGACTTTCATTAGTGGTTACTATAGGCTATTCTGGCCTCTTTTTCAAGAGACAGGTGATTCCGGGATTACTTGATATCCGCTTTAGCCCCGGCAGCTTCAATTTTTCCTTTGATTGTCGCCGCCTCTTCCTTGTTTACCCCTTCACGCACTGGCTTTGGCGCGCTTTCCACCAGGTCCTTGGATTCTTTCAGGCCCAGCGTGGTCACTTCGCGCACCGCCTTGATGACGGCTATCTTGTTGGCGCCAACATCGGTGAGAATGACACTGAACTCGGTCTGCTCTTCACTATCTGCGGCTGCCTCTGCCGGTGCTCCCCCTGCCGGTGCTGCGGCTACCATTTGCGCCGCGGCGCTAACGCCAAATTCGGCTTCCAGAGCCTTGACCATATCCGCCAGCTCCATCACGGTCATCTTCTTGATTGAGTCCATTATCTCCTGAATGGCCGGAGATACTTTTACCTTCTCTTTGGCCGGTGGGGCCGGCGCTTCCTCAGCCTTTTTCTTCTCCGCTTTGGGTTTTCCCTCTGCCTTTTCGGCTGGCGGCGTTTCCTTTGCCTCAGGAGC
>JBARQF010000090.1:0-1861 GCA_049643605.1 Dehalococcoidales bacterium | reverse complement strand
TTAGGGGCCGTCTCACCTCCGCGTCCGAGCGGATGTCTGTGCCTCAAAGCCCTTGTTGCTTATACTGCTGGGCTAGCTTAGTGTAAATCTCTACACCGTCTTTCAATTCCGCCAGCTGTTCTGGTGATAGCTGGCTCGTCACCCGCGCTGGCACGCCCACAACCAGTGACTTGTCCGGTATTCTTGCTTCTGGCGTAACCAGGGAGCCGGCGCCAATGATGCAGAGGTTGCCGATCTCGGCGCCGTCGAGGATGCTGGCATTATTGCCTACCAGAACGTTGTTGCCAATCCTGCGGCAGTGGATAACGGCTCCGTGTCCGATAATTACGCCATTCCCAATGGTGACTTCGGTCCCGCTATGCACGACGCAGTTATCTTCGATGCTGGTGTTGTGTCCGATAGTCGTTTTGCCGAAATCGGCCCTGATGACCGCTCCCGGGCAGATATTGGAGTTCTCGCCGAGTTCGACATCGCCGACGACGTAGGCAGCTTCACTAACGAATGCCGAAGGTGCAATTTTGGGGCTCTTGCCGTTGAAATCTCTGATCATCCTTGAACTCCTTATTCAAAACTCGATTCGTTTCTCTGTATGGTGGTTTTGGCCTGTCTTGTTGTTTACCATCCGCAGTGTGACCCTTTAAGGTGGCCTTAAGCGAGGCTAAAGCCTCGCATTACGTGCTGACACTCGCCAACAATGTAGGGATAGACCTTCAGGTCTGTCCGCCACCCCAGCCCTGGGACGGGTCTGAAGACCCATCCCTACTTCTGCATTTTCCTCCTCTGGCGCTTACGGCGGCGCCCAGGGCGGTGATGACCTGGGGTTGGGGAGGCACCAGTAGCTGGATGTTCAGCTCATGCTCCATGGTACTGATGAGGCCGACGTTGAGAGCACCGCCGCCGCAGATAGCGCACGGCTCTTCCAGCCTGACCTTCTTAACCAGGGAGGAGGCCTTGTCGGCCAAGGCTTTGTTGACGCCGGCGGCGATGTCCTCTTTGGGGATGCCTTCGCTGACTCTAGTGATAGCCTCTGATTCGCCGAAAACAGCGCAGCCGGTGCTGAAAGTGATGGGATTCTTGGCCTTAAGGGCAAGCAGGCCGAAGTCCTGCAAATCCATTCGCAGCACGTTGGCAATAACCTCAATGAATCGGCCGCTTCCGGCAGCACACTTCTCACTAACGGCGAAGTTGACGACAAGTCCCTGAGCATCTATCCGCATCACCTTCGTGGATTGACCTGCCACGTCGATTACTGTCCTGGCGGTGGGGAAGACGGTGTTTATGCCTCTGGCAGTACAGACTATGTCACTGACCTTCTGGCTGGCGAAGTACACGTTGCCGGCGCCAGAACCGGTGGCAACTGTATCTGTTATATCATCTTGAGCCAGGCTCGCCTTTGCCAAGAGCTCTTGTCTTATCGTCTCGGCCGCCGTTCGGTAGTTGGCTCCAGAAAGAACCACATAGTAAGCGGAAAGTCGGCTATCTCTGGTTATGACTCCCTTACTGTACGCCGAGCCGATGTCGATGCCCATAAACCAAGCCATTTAGGTTGCTTCCTTAGTGGAAGAAGGTAGCCTTTTCCAGGCGACGTGGCTTTGTCGAGACCGGCTCGCCTTTGGCTATTGCCGCCGATGAGAGTTCCTTTGCCAGGATAGCGGCGCCCATCGCCCCGGTGAGAAGCGGGTCTTCGGGAACGAGGAGTTCGCAGCCCAAGTTTTCCTTCATGGCCTTGACTATTCCAAGGTTTTTTGCCACGCCTCCGGTAAGCACCACATCAGGTTCTATCTTGAGCCTCCGCGCCAATGCCGCCACCCTGCTGGCCAGCGCATCATGAAGCCCAGCTATGATATCTTCCGGCTTTTCT
>JBARQF010000089.1:0-2317 GCA_049643605.1 Dehalococcoidales bacterium | reverse complement strand
GTGCTTGGTGCTATCTGAAGGGGACTTTCAGATTTCAGCCCAATAAGACTAAACCAGTAATTAAAGATTTAAACAAAGTAGAATTACATACTAGGACGTTTCTTGAAGAAGTGGAAAAGCCTGAAATCCTGAACACAGGGGAAATAGCTGACTCTCTAATGGGGGAGGGCTTGAGCACACCGTTTTCTAATTTCATTATTCCTATGTTTGAAAAACAAAGCAGGCATAAAGTCCTGTTTTTAACTAAATCCGATAATATAAAAAACCTGTTAGAAATAAGTCCGCATAATCAAGTTATTGTAAGCTTTAGCCTCAACGCAGATGAAGTGGCCAAGAAATGGGAAAGTGGCGCCCCTTCTGTGGATAGGAGAATTGAGGCTGGTAGAAAGCTTAATGAAGCTGGTTATGAAGTAAGGGTGAGAATTGACCCAATGGTACCCGTTCCCGAATGGGGAAAACTGTATATAGAACTAATTGAGCAGCTATTTTCCAAGTTTGTCCCTTCCAGAATTACTTTGGGTTCACTTAGAGGATTGCAGACTACCATTAATGGTAGCACCGATAAAAGCTGGTTAGAGTATTTAAAAGAAAACTCTAATTGGGGGAAGAAGGTAGATTTCAGTATTCGTCGTAATATGTATGGCACTATTATTGACGTCTTAAAGGAGAACTATAAATATACTGATATCGGACTTTGTAAAGAAACGGTGGCGATGTGGGGAAGTCTAGGTATGGATTATAGTGAGATTAAATGTAATTGTATCTGGTAAGGAGGTCTTAGATGCCACAGGCGAAGATAGCGGTTATCGGGGGGAGCGGGCTGTATGACATTGAGGGGATGAAGGATGTGGAAGAAGTTGACATAAACACGCCGTTCGGCAGGCCGAGCGATAAGCTCGTGGTGGGGAAACTGGAGGGGGTGGGCGTCGCCTTCCTGCCCCGGCACGGGCGGGGGCACCGCATCCTCCCCACCGAGGTCCCTTACCGGGCCAATATCTACGCCCTCAAGTCCATCGGCGTGGAAAGGATAATCGGCATCAACTCGGTGGGCAGCCTCAAGGAAGATTTCCAGCCCAACGACCTGCTCATTCCCGACCAGCTCATCGACCGCACCCGCCAAAGAGCAAGTACCTTTTTCGGCGAGGGCATCGTCGCCCACATCGCCTTTGGCGAGCCGTTTTGCCCATCTCTAAGCCAGCTGGTATATCAGTCGGCCAGAGACGCCGGCGCCACGGCGCACCAGGGGGGAACCTACGTGGTCATGGAGGGGCCGGCTTTCTCCACCAAAGCGGAATCCATGCTCTACCGCTCCTGGGGGGCGGACGTCATCGGCATGACGGCGCTGCCCGAGGCCAAGCTGGCACGGGAGGCCGAAATCTGCTACGCTGTTATTGCCTGCGTTACCGATTACGACTGCTGGCGGCATGGACATGACGCCGTCACCGCCGAGATGATTATAGGTCGATTGCGCCAGAACATCGATACCGCCAGGCAGATTATCAGGCTGGCGGTGGGCAGAGTCCCATCAAAGCGCGATTGCGACTGTGGCACGGCGCTGAGCACGGCACTGATTACCGCGCCCAACGTTATGCCGGAAGCGCAGAAGAAAAAGCTCGATTTGCTCATCGGTAAATACCTGAGAAAGGGTTAAATACATGCCCGGAGTGGAATTCAACTGTCTGCCCACGATTGTCGGCAGCATGCCCCACACCGACCCTGCGGTGGCGTGTGCGGACATCACGCGTTATCTCAAGGATATTCCGACCTGGCCCCAGCTGCCCAAACGGACTTTCCTGGAGAATATGTACGTCCAGTACAGCCAGGGGTTCCCGGGGGTGGTGGTCGATGAGGCGGAAAAGAAGATATATGTGGACCGCCAGCAGGACTTGACTTCATCGCTGGAGAAATTCTATTCCGCTTTCTTGGATAACAAAGTTGATGATTTTGCCGTCAGCGCCGATTATGCTGCCGGCTTTCATAGATTTCTTGCCCTGGACAACCTGTCGCCGAAGGTGGTCAAAGGCCATGTCACCGGCCCCGTAACCTGGGGGCTGACCGTGGTTGACGAAGAGGGCAAGGGCATTCTTTATGACGACACACTTGGCGACGCCGTGCCCAAGCTATTGCGGCTAAAAGCGGCCTGGCAGGAAAAAGAACTGAAAAAACTCTGTCCTCGCACTATCATTTTCGTTGACGAGCCGTATATGTCGGCCTTTGGCTCGGTGGGCATGATGCTTTCGCGGGAGAAGGTGGTCAGCCTGCTAAACGAGGTATTCGGCGGCATTGAGGGGCTCAAGGGCGTCCACTGCTGCGGCAA
>JBARQF010000088.1:0-1576 GCA_049643605.1 Dehalococcoidales bacterium | reverse complement strand
ACGACGCGGTTGAAAAAATCAAGGCCGGCAACGGCGGCGGTGGGGTTATTGGGGTAGTTAATCCACAGGAGCCGGGCTTTTTTGAGAACGTCTCCGGGAATGGCGTCAAGGTCAGGCAGCCAGGCGTTCTCCTCTTTGAGCGGCATGTAATATGGCTCACCATCAGCCAGCAAGGCGCTCACCGAGTAGACCGGATATCCCGGGTCAGGCACCAGGGCGACATCGCCGTTACCGATAAAGCAGAAAGCAATGTGGCCGATTCCCTCTTTGGAGCCTATCAACGGCAATACCTCTTTATCCGGGTCAAAAGAAAGCCCGAAGCGCTGCTGGTACCAGTCTGCTATTGCCCGGCGTAATGCCGGAAGACTGTCTGATTCCGGATAACGGTGGTTGGCCGGGTCGCGGGCAGCTTCACAGAGTCGGTCGACTATATGCTGCGGCGTTGGAATATCGGGGTCACCGATGGCGAAGCTGATGACCTCTTCGCCTCTGGCTTTCTTCGCCGCGATTTTCCGGCTGATTTCAATGAATAGGTATGGAGGTAATTTTTCCACACGTTTGGCTAGTCTCATCGCTTGCTCCTTAATCTGGCCATTCGCCACAAAATGCTGTCTCTGCCGGGCCGGTCATCAATACCTCGCCGGCACCATCCCACTCCAGCTGCAATGTTCCGCCCAGCAGTTTTATGTTTATATTCTTATCCGCATAATCATGTAGCTGCGCGGCTACAGCTACCGCGCAGGCACCGCTTCCACACGCCAGCGTTTCTCCGACACCCCGTTCCCAGGTACGGACCTCTATCTCTTTCCTGTTTATCACACGAGTGACCTCAAAGTTGGTCCGCCGCGGGAAAATGTCTAAATGTTCCACCTCGGGTCCGATACTGGACATCGGGAAATCGGCAACCGCGTTTTCCTGAAACAGGACCGCGTGCGGGTTTCCCATTGAGACAAGGTTGAGCAGCAGGTCAGCACCGTTAACATTCACCGGATAGCTAATCATAGAGTTTATGTAAACTATTCTCTCCCTGCCCTGCTTGATATCCACCGGAATACCATCAGCCTGAAACACCGGCGCGCCCATGCCCGCCTGAATACTGATAAGCCGGGTGTTCTCTTTATTAAGCTTGAGCTGTCTCACGCCGACTATCGTTTCCACTGATATCTGGTCGGCACCGGCGCTTATCATCCCGTTATCGTACACATAGCGAGCCAGGCATCTGATACCGTTGCCGCAGGCCTCTGCTTCGGAACCGTCCGGGTCAAACATGCGCATGCGGAAATCCGCCTTTTCAGACGGCAGTAGCAACAGCAGGCCGTCGCTGCCAATGCCGAAGTGGCGCTCGCACATAGCCAGCGCCAGCTTTGACCAGTCGCGCTGCTCATCGCTGGTTTCCACCAGAATAAAATCGTTTCCCGTGCCCTGTAACTTGGTGAACTTCATCTGCCTTCACTCACTAACTGTAAGTACTTCTTTATGGTCGGTCTTGCCTTCCAGAAACCTGGACACAAGTGCTTCTATCTCCGTCTCCTGAATTCGAGCTATATCAAACCAGTGAATTTGCGCATCATTCAGG
>JBARQF010000087.1:0-3351 GCA_049643605.1 Dehalococcoidales bacterium | reverse complement strand
GATATTGCGGGCAGGTCTCACCGTATATACGCCGACCCTCCTGCTTCATCTGCAGCATTATTTCGGGCATTTCTCTGGCACTTAAATGCACGCACTAAAGGGGACAGTCAGTGAGCAGCGTGTAGGTGGCCGCCCGCCGCACCGCGTCCACCTCCAGGATATTGGGCTGCGACGGCATGAAATACTCCCGGGAGACTTTGCCCTCAGCCTTGAACTTTTCCACAAGGTAGTCTATAGCATAGCCGTTCTCGGCGTGCACCATGGCCAAGCCGCCCTCGGCCGCTGCCGCCGCCATAGCTTCCAGCATCTTGTCATCGGGCATCATCATGCCCCTTTTGGGATACGTCATATATACCTTGAAGGAAGGCACTCCCATCTTTATCAGCCTGGGAATTTCCGCCCTGACATCATCTTCGGCCACGAACGTCCCGTGGATGGCGAAATCAAGGCAGGATATCCTCTCTCCTTCCTCAATCATTTTCTTTATGATTTCCGATGTCTTCCCGGATGTGCCCCACGCCGCCAGATTGCCGAAGAAAGGAATTATGGTGGTAACTCCGCCATAGGCTGCCGCCAGGGAAAAAGTGTCCATCTTATCGGCATAGACCGGATGGTTGTGGGCATCAATGATGCCGGGAAACACATACTTTCCGGAAGCATCAACCGTTTTCGGCGCTTCGAGATTTTCACCCACCTGCTGGATTATCCCGTCGCCCACCAGAACGTCCGCTCTGGTTATCCCCCGCCCGCTGACGACCAGGCCCCCCTTCACCACGCAATCAGCTTTTGCCATCGGATTACCTCCTGTGAACTGCTAATAAAAGAATCGGGTAAGCGCAGTTTAGTGAGCCTCGCTTATTTTGTCAAGCACGGGCGGATTTCACAGCCCGGAAATGTATTGCCAAAGTCCTCTTCACTGTGTAGAATTGCTATCTATGGGCAGCCTGATGAACCTGACCGCCTTTCTGGTCGGCAACAGGATAGAATTCGAATTTCTGGAGAAGAAAACCACCCATCATGCCGCCGAGGCCGCCGAGGCCAGTGGCTTATCTCTTGGTGAAATTGTCAAGTCCATCGTTTTCGTCGACCAGGATGCCAGGCCCCTGCTGGCAGTAGTGCTTGCGGATACTGATGTGAGCCGCCACAAGCTGGAACGCTGCTCCGGTTCGAAGTCGGTGCGACTGGCTTCCGATGCTGCTGCCAAGGCCGCCACCGGTTACCCCACCGGCGGCATACCTCCAGTAGGTCACAAGAAGCGAATACCGGTCTATATTGACCGGAGGGTCATGCGCTGTGATTGCGTCTGGTGCGGCGGCGGCGCCAGGTCCAAGCTGGTAAAATTGAAGACGTCAGATATCGCCCGCTTAACCGCCGCCGCCACCTGTGACCTTGCCACCTGTTAGATAGCCTGTTTTCCAGCTTCCCTGTTACGCAGGCCAGCCATTCCCGATACCTTGCAGAATTGCTACAAATACGTTCGGAGGTATGGATGCAAGTTGTAATCGCATGCTGTCTCTTATATGATAATACTGTGAGATAGTAATATGTAAATCTTCTGCTTACTTTTTGAGCAAACCAGTGGAGCGGGCAGGCAGAGGAATGGTATCATGCGGCGGACATTGAAAAGAGCAGGCAGCCTGAGTATGGGGCAGTGGGGTGTGGCGTTTCTCGAAATCCTCGTCGGATTGGCTCTTCTGGGAATAATCGGGGTCGCCTTTCTCAACGGCATGACAAGTACCTTCAAGGCCGTAGGTATAAGCCAGGAAAAGGTGGCCGCAGAGAGCCTGGCCAAATCACAGATAGAGTACCTCAAGGTTCAGGGCTATATCCTGGTGGCCGACTACGACCCTGATTACCCGGCAACCAGCTACGAGCTTATCACCGTCCCCTCCGACTTAGCCGCAGCCGGTTATTCAGTTAATATCAGCACACCAGAAGCCATCCTCAGTGAACTTGAGGGCGGATTCGAGCTGCAGAGCATAAATATAACGGTCAGGCGAAATAGCGAGCAGAAAATGCAAATATCGATATATCGGCACAGTGGTTAAAGCGATGAGCAAAGGACAAAAAGGTTTTACGCTGCTCGAACTTGTGATCGGTTCGGCCATAATGGCGGTGGTGGTCGGGGCAATTGCCGCCACCCTAATCACTTTGTTCTTGAACTACGGCCAGGCGGCAGGACAAAGTTCTATCCTGCCCAGCGTGCAGAACGCAGGGTTCTGGATTTCGCGCGATGTCCAGACGTCGAGGAACGTCACCGCACCAGCCCCCAATGGTTTTCCACTGACTCTAAAATTACCGACTGACACAAACGCGAATAACGATAATCGCGCTGAGTATGTCTTCGAGGGCAGCAAACTGAAACGCAAGCTCTATGACTCCCTGGACAACCTCACTTCAGAGACCTTTATTGCCGATTACCTGGACACGGATGAATGTTACTTCACCACGGTAAACGCCACCATCGGGTATCACCGGCTCACCGTAACCGCCACCCGCGACGGAGAAGCGGTCACCAGGGTTTATAATGTCGGCCAGAGGCTATAGCACATTGTACGGGGTCAGTTAGAGGACAGGATATCACCTGGAACTCTGGCCCGGGTCCATTACTCTGGTTCTGGTAAATCTTAACTAACCTGTAACAACACTGTAACATTCCGGGACTATTCTTAATTGACATTAATATATATAGTATCTAAAATTAAGATATAAATATCCTAATATCTACTAAATCAGGAGGGGGAAATGAAAAAGAAAACATTATCAATGCTGATGGTTCTGGCGGCACTCATACTGATAGTGCCCGCGGGGATTGTTGATGCCAAAGCCCAGCCACAGGACATTGCCTTCGATCTTTCCGGTAGCTGGGATGAGGAATTCATCAATCCGGAAACAGGTAAGCCCGATGAAGCTAATTATGAAGCCGCGGTTATCCTGAGCGGCAAGATTTCAGAGAAAGGCGGGGGCAAGTACCTGTCACCGCTGCACGGCGCCCTTGCACTGGACGATGGCTCGGAATACAAAATCCAGGTTAAGCAGATAAAGCAGTCGGAGCCCCTTTATGGCCAGGAAGGCATCACTACCCTGCCCAATGGTTGGACCCTGGTTATTTCGCAGACTGTGGCTGTAGTTGAAGCCAACGTCCAGGGCGATAAATTCATGGGCTTGCTGAAGTGGGGTTCTAACACTTTGTACGACGCTGACGGCGGAATTATTTTCAGTACCGGAGGTTCAGACCTGTCTCTTTCCGGCATAGTGGACGGCAAGCTGGTCAGCGTATCCCTCGCCGGTGTAAATCCGGAAATAGAATAAGTTAAAAGCATCATATCCACCAGTCACGTGATTGAAAAG
>JBARQF010000086.1:0-17783 GCA_049643605.1 Dehalococcoidales bacterium | reverse complement strand
CTACTGCGTTGTCCCCCATCGCCGCGGCCGGGAGATAAGCCGTGCCGTGCCGGAGATTGTCTGCGAGGTCAGGGAACTGGTCAAACGGGGGAGCAAAGAGGTAACACTGCTTGGTCAGAACGTGGATTCGTACGGTCACGACCTGCCCGACAGGCCCGACCTTGCCGATTTGCTGAAAGAGCTTAATACGATTGATGGCCTGGCACGAATACGTTTCCTGACCAACCACCCCAAAGATATGAGCGATAAGCTCATTGCCGCCATCGCCGGTCTGGACAAGGTCTGCGAGCAGGCCTGTCTCCCTGTTCAGTCGGGCAGCGACGATATTCTCAAATTGATGAAGCGTGGCTATAACACAAATCAATACCGGCGGCTGGTAAAGAAAATACAGGATACTATCCCCGGCGTGGCGCTGAGCACTGATATCATCGTCGGTTTCCCTTCCGAGACCGATTTCCAGTTCCAGGAAACGGTGCACCTGCTCTCCGAGCTCAGGTTTGACGCCGTCCACGTGGCAGCGTATTCGCCGAGGCCGGGAACCACTGCTTCCCGTGAACTGGAAGATGATATCCCGCCGGCAGTAAAAAAGGAACGTTTGAACACCATTGAGCAGCTCCAGGGAAAAATCGCCGCGGAAATCAATGAACATCTGCTCGGCGAAACGGTTGAAATTCTGGTTGAGTCCCGGGTAAAAGGCAAATGGCTGGGAAGAACCCGCACCGGCAAGCTGGTTTTCTTCAGCGATAGTCGTGAATATACAGGACAACTGGTAAAAATCCGGATAGAAAAGACGAGCCCGTGGTCACTGCAGGGCACAGTTAGTACATCAAAAAAATAAGGAGGCAAAATGTTGAAGTATGGTCTGATGACAGGTATCATGGTCGCATTTCTGGCGACGCTCAGCGGCTGCGTGCTACCGCCGGAAGGGGCTGAGGAAAGCGGAGGCTTCGATTGGACACTTATTATCTTCGTAGTCCTGCTGGTAGCCATCTTCTACTTTCTCATCATTCGGCCGCAGCGCCGGCAGCAGAAAAAGCACCAGGAACTGATGCAGGAGATGAAACGCGGCGATAAGGTTGTCACCACCGGCGGCATCTTCGGCGTTGTGGAGAGCCTGAGCGACGACAGCGTCGTCTTGAAGATTGAATCGGGGGCGACCATCCGTGTTGCCCGAAGCAGCATTGCTGGCCAACGCCAAGAGCAATAGCACATGAATCGCTATGACTACATCATAGTGGGCAGCGGTATCGCTGGCCTGTATACGGCGCTTCTTGCCAGAGAGCAGGGTAGCGTGCTGGTGATAACCAAGGGCAGCATTGAAGACTGCAACACCAGGCACGCCCAGGGAGGTATCGCTGCCGCTATCGGTCGGGATGATTCCCCGGACCTGCACTACAAAGACACCATCGCGGCCGGAGATGGACTATGCGATGAGAAGGCGGTGCGAATTCTGGCCGAGGAAGCCCCGGCCCGCATTGCAGAACTGGTGAATTTTGGCGTTCCCTTTGACACGCTGAATGGCAGGGTCGCCCTCGCCCTGGAAGCTGCCCACAGCGTCCCCCGCATCCTGCATGCTGGTGGCGATGCTACCGGTGAGCATATTGAAGTCACTCTCAGCAGACGAGTACGTGCTGCCAGAATTCCAGTACTCGAAGACAGCCAGGCTGCGGAAATTGTACTGGAAAAGAAGGCTGTCACCGGCATTAATGTGCTGGACTGCCACACCGGCTCTACGGAGATATTTGAATGCCGACACCTCATTCTCACCACCGGCGGCGCCGGGCAGCTTTTCAAATTCAACACCAACTCTGATATCGCCACCGGGGATGGCATCGCGCTTGCTTTCAAGGTGGGTGCCGAGATTATGGATATGGAATTTTTTCAGTTTCATCCCACCGCCCTGCACCTTCCGGGAGTGACGCCTTTCCTTATTTCGGAAGCGGTTAGAGGCGAGGGTGGTATCCTGCGCAACGCCGAAGGGCATCGGTTCATGCCCGACTACGCTCCACAGGGCGACCTGGCACCGCGAGACGTGGTGGCACGCAGTATCATCTACGAGATGAATAAGACGGGTTCAGACCGGGTCTACCTTGATGTCACCCACATCTCTCCCGACGTTATCACCACCCGCTTCCCTCATATCTACCGCTTCTGCCTCGACCATGGCCTTGATATCACAAAAGAGCCAGTGCCAGTGGCGCCGGCCGCTCACTATATGATGGGCGGTATCAAGACCAACAGCTGGGGTGAAACGAACGTGCCTGGACTATTCGCCACCGGCGAAACCGCCTGCACCAGCGTACACGGGGCAAACCGGCTGGCCTCCAACTCCATGCTGGAGGTGGTCGTCTTCAGCAAGCGCATCATGGAAAGAACCGCTAAAGAGGCCGAAACAGGTTCATCCATCACTCCTGAACGCCAGGAGATACCCCTGAAACTGATTCAAAGAAAAACCGAGGACTCAGCCAAGGCGCCCAGCTTCGCCAGCCTGCAGCAACTCATCTGGAATAATGTTGGTGTGATACGCGACCGTGACGGCCTGTCCAGGGCAGCCGACACTCTGGCGGCGTGGCAGCAAACACTGCCGCTAACCACGGACCGCCCTTCCCATGAGTTACACAACCTGGTGCTGACCGGTCGGTTGATTACCGAAGCGGCACTGCGACGGGAGGAGAGTCGCGGCGCGCATTTTCGCTCCGACTTCCCTCAAACATCCGCTGATTGGCAGCGCCATATAGTCTTCACCGCGGAGTAATCAATAAGGGTAATAAAATGAAGAAAACGCCAGCACCAGAAGAACAGATAGCGGCCATTATTGACCTTGCCCTGGCCGAAGACCTGGGGGGTGGCGATGTTACCAGCGAGATACTTATTCCGCCAGAACTCAAGGGCAGAGCCACCATATCGGCCAAAGAAGCCGGTATCATGGCCGGAGTAGAGATAGCCAGAAAAGTCTTTCTCCGGGTTGACCCTTCGATTTCATTCTCCATACTGAGCAAAGACGGAACAGCCGTCAAGCCCGGTGATAAAATCGCTGAGGTCGGCGGCAGGGTAATCAGCATCCTTAATGCCGAACGCACTGCGCTCAACTTCCTGCAGCGTCTCAGCGGCATTGCCTCGCTGACGGCACACTATACCGCTGAAATGCACGGCCTGAAGACATACATTGCCGATACCCGGAAAACCACCCCCGGCCTGCGCCGGCTGGAAAAGCATGCCGTGAGCATGGGCGGAGGCAGGAACCACCGCTTCCACCTCGGTGATGGCATACTGATTAAAGACAATCACCTTGCGGCGCTGCGCGCCACCGGAATGAATCTGAAAGATATCGTCGCCAAAGCAAAGAAAAACGCTCCCCGCGGACTCAAGGTTGAAGTCGAGGTCGATTCTGTTCCGGAAGCGATGGAAGCCGCTGAAGCCGGCGCCGATATCATCATGCTGGACAACATGAGTCCCAAAGAAATGCGCCAGGTAATGAAATCACTGAAAGGCAAGGTAAAAATCGAGGCCTCAGGGGGGATTAATCTTGCCAATGTCCGTCAGGCCGCACTGACCGGCGTGGACTTCATCTCCATAGGGGCTCTCACTCATTCACCGAAGGCGCTGGATATCAGCCTCGAGTTTGACCCGGATTCTTTCAAGCTGGCCTTTCTTTAAAGCCCGGCAGAGATAATTTTCACAGTTGTCTTCTATCACGATGTCGGCGAAACCAGCTTCTGACAGCATCTCGCGCATTTCCCACTCTTCGGGGATAACATCATGGGCCACCTCGGGAATACCGTTATGTATCCCGTTTATCGCTCCCCGGCTTGAAGAATGGCAGATGAAGAGGTGGCCGCCCCTTTTAACCACACGGCATATTTCCGCGAGCGCCTTTGCTTTATCCTGAAAATGCGGAAAACTGGAGTAGCAGACCACGCTATCAACCGATGCCTCAAGCAGAGGAATATGGGCTACATCGGCATTCAGGTAGGCTACCGCCCCGTTGAAACTCTTCGCCCTGGCCCGGTGCAGCATTTCCTCGGCGATATCAAGAGCCAGAACCTTCCCTTCGCAACCTATACTGTGCAGTATATAAGGAATGAAGACACCGGTACCGGTACCGATATCCAGAACCCTTGAGCCCGGACTGATGTCCAGTCGCTCCGCCATCTGCTTCAGCTTGGACTGGTCTTTTTCAGCGGCGATTTCATCCCAAATTGCCGCCTTGCCATTGAAATAGGTCCTAATCATGGCTCGCCTCCGCAAGCGTATTTGTCTTCCAGTCTTCCACCCGGCGCTTGGGCGAGAAAACGGCTGCCAGGAGGAAGATAACCGAAGAAGTGACCACAATGGTGGCACCGCTGGGTATATTGAAAAGATAGGAAAACAGCAGTCCCATCCAGCCCGATAGCACACCGAAACCAGCCGAGAGCAAAAACATCTTCTTCATGCTGTAGGTAAGCTGGTAGGCTGCCGCGGCCGGGTTAAGTATCAGGCTGAAGATGAGAATACCGCCAATGGAACGCAGGGAGGCGGTAATGGTAGCGCCGGTCAAAAACAGGATGCCGTATAATACCGCGGTGGCCGGGATGCCCACCGATAGCGCCATACCGCGGTTAAAAATGGTCGCCTGTATCTCTTTATAGAAGGCAATTATCAAACCCACCACCAGAATAGCCACGATGGCCAGCAAGATAACATCGCCGCGGGTATTGGTGAGAATGCTGCCCCAGAGCAGTTCCAGCGCTCCCGATTTGGTGCCCGGCATCAAGCCCATGAAAAGGAACGCCAGCCCGAGCATGAGGGAAAAAATTACCCCTACCGAGGTTTCGGGGCTCAACTCCCCGCGGTCGGCCAGAGGCCCGACTACTGCCGCGGCCAACAGGCTGAAGGCAAAAGCCCCGATTAATGGATTGAAGCCCATCCACAGGCCAAGCAGCGCGCCGGCAAAGGCAGCGTGCGACATGCACACCCCTATAAACGGCATATGCATCAGCACCACGAAGACCCCAACGCTGCTGCAGGCAATGCCGCCCAGGAAAGCGGTAAGGATGGCGTTCTGCATGAACTGGTATTCAAAAATAGACAACTCAACCTACCTCATACCAGAATATTTTCCGTCCGCCGCTTTTTCACCTCGGAAAGGGGCATATCATAAAGCTGGCCGAGATTTTCATCGCTGAGCAGTTCCAGTGGGGCACCTTCTCCCCAGATTCGTCCCTCCTTCATCAGAACGACACGGTCGCAGGCAACAGGTAAACAGCTCAGGTCGTGGGTAACAAAAAGAGTGGTGAGGTTTCTGGTCTTATGGATTTCTTTCACCAGTTCCAGGATATCGGCCTGCGCCTTCCAGTCCAGCGAAGCGGTGGGCTCATCAAGCAGGAATAGCTCCGGCTCCTGAGCCAGACAGCGGGCAACGGCCACGCGCTGCTGCTCACCGCCGGAAAGGTGGCCGATGGGCCTTCGGGCAAGGTGGCTCATGCCAACGAGCTCCAGCATCTCGTCCACCACCTCCCAGTCATGCCTCCCCGGTCTTCCCAGCAGGCCCAGCAGCCCGTAGCGACCTATCATCGCTACCTCACGCACGTTCATCGGCATGCGCGGGTCTATGTCCTGCACCTGGGCCACATAGCCGACCCTCTTTCTCAATGAATGGCCATTACCGGGAGCAAGCTGGTGTCCCAGCACTTTTACCCGTCCGCTGAGCAGCCTGCCCAGTCCGTTGACCACCGTCAGCAGCGTTGTTTTGCCGGCACCATTGGGACCGATGACACCGACGAATTCTCCAGTCTTTACCTTGAGCGATACGTCCCGCAGAGCCACATCTTCCCGGTAGGAAACGACCGCTTTTTCGATATCAATAACCGTTTCGCTCATACCACACCAAACCCAGGGTGCTTTACCGGCCTATCGCTGTCAGCAGAAGCGCCACGTTGTACTCGACGGTTTTTTCCCAGGTTTCCGTGTTCTCGTAGCAGCCCGGGAAATTGGAAAGGATAACTCTGGCGCTGCCAAGCTCCTCGGCAATGCCGGCGCCGGCATCCTGCCCGCTCTGCATATTATCGATAATCAGGGTTACTTCGCCCTCTCTCCCTTTGTCCACCAGTTCTTTGACCACCTGCGGTGTCAGTGAATCGGGCCGGCCAAAGGTAGCCACGATATTGAACCCGGCCCACTGCACAAACCCGGCCTGTTGCTCAGCGCACATCACATTTACTTCAGAAACGTTCGCCTCGGCAAGCTTATCGGCCATTTCCGCCCCCCTAGCATTAACCGAAGCCTTGAAACTCTCTGCATTCTTCTGAAAATCAGCACTGCTTTCAGCGTCAGCCTGGCTGATAATGCCGGCGATTAAATCTATTGCCTGCGATTGCGTCTGTGGCGTCATCCAGTTGCCCTTCACGTCAATCCTGTGAACGCTCAGGTCAGGGTTATCTGCGGAGGCTATCAGGTCTTCGGTAAATTTTTCCCCCTGCCAGCCGTGCATGAGAAAAATGTCGGCATCGGCCAGTTTCTGGATGTCATCCGGCTTAACGTCAAAATGTCCCGGGCACTGCGCCGGTGGAATTACATTGACCACGTCCACTTTGTCACCACCCACCCGTTCCACAACCTGCGCCAGCAGCGAGGTGCTGGTTACTATCTGGAGACCAGTCGCACTTTCCGACGTACACCCCACTGATGCCAGATTAGCCGCCAGAATTAGAACCAGAACGAGCAATGCTAACCAGCCACTTTTTCCATTCATCTTTCGCCTCCGCTCCTGAATCATAAATTGTTGGCATTTATATGCATCTGCAATTACTTGCATTAGCTGGTTAAATTTTTTTAGCGGTTGCACTCAGCACAGATGCCGAATAAGGCCAGATGGCGTATATCGGGGGCAAAATCATAATCCTTTTTCAGTACCTGTTTCAGGTTATCCATGACTGATTCGTCAAGGTCAATTACCCGACCACATTCCTGGCAGACCAGGTGGTGGTGATGTCCCTTATCCGCCGGATGATAGCGGACCCGCCCCCCACCGAGGTCGGTCTCGGTTACCAGGCCAAGCCGATGCAGCAGCTCCAGTGTTCGGTACACCGTAGATATATTCAGGTGGGGATATTTCTTTATCACCTGGGCGTATATTTCATCAGCACTAATGTGGTGCTCGCTGCTTTCAATAGCGTCCAGAACCATCATTCGCTGCGGCGTCAAGCGGTAGCCCTGTTCGCTCAGCCTGTTTATAATATCGCTTGTCTTTTTCATATGAAATAAAATCGCTATTTAATAATCGAACAGAAAAAGTTTAGCAGAAAAGCGGGGTAATTGCAAGGCTTTGCAATTAAAATTATTTGCGATTGCCACTAGTCTTGCGTTTTTCCGCCGCTATCCAGCATGACAGTAACCGGGCCGTCATTATGAATTTCAACCTGCATGTACGTCTGAAATCGCCCGGTGGCCACATTCAGGCCGGTAGCTTTTGCCTGTTCTACAAAGTAGACAAACAGCTCGTCGGCCAGTTCCGGCGGTGCCGCATCAATGAAGCTGGGTCGCCTCCCTTTCCTGGTATCAGCGAGGAGAGTGAACTGGCTGACAATGAGCAGCTCGGCATGAACATCAAGCGCCGACAGGTTGAACTTGCCCTCGCTATCGGCAAAGATGCGCAGGTTGGCGACCTTTTGCACCAGATATTCCGCATCCTTTGCGGTATCGTCATTAGCGACGCCGAGAAATATTACGAGCCCCCGCCCTATCTTGCCCACTACATCATTGCCTGTGGTGACGGAGGCTCTGGTAACACGCTGCAGGAGTGCTTTCACAAAGCTACTTTCCCTTTTCCTTACCTGGTACCTCTGGTTTACTCTTCTCCGGCTCCTTGTGTCCTTCCGGGTTACTGTGTTTACGGCTATCGGTAACATAAAAACCGCTGCCCTTGAAGATGACCGGGGTGGAATGTATCACACGGCGAGCCTTTCCCCGGCACTGCGGGCACATTGTTATCGGCTCCTCATCGAAGCTCTGTTTCCTCTCGAAATGAAACTGGCATTTGCCACACTCATATTCATAAATGGGCACACTTCACCTCACGCCTCTTTACTTAACATTCTACCGCATCAGCTTCAATAGAGGCAAATAACGGGTTTTGAAAAATGGATGGGATTCCCCTAGACTTACGGTTTGAAAAGAGTTAAAATTTAATTAATGCAATGATGATGGAAGCATTAACATGAATCCAGGAGCTAGGGGCTTGGCAATATGAATCAAAGCGCTGTGCCAGATTAGGCCAGTGCTTTTTACATTAAGGAGGTAAGGCATATGCAGTCCAGTTTGATCGGGAAGATTGAAAAGGCAAATCGATATGCCCAGGAAACCGACCGCGTAGCGTTCACCGAATTTGCTGTGAAGTTTCGCGGCGAGAACGACAATTACAACACCGGCTATAAAGACGGCCAGTGGCACTGCTCCTGCCCTTTCTTTTCCACCTGGGGTTTCTGCAGCCATACCATGGCGCTGCAGAAAATCCTAGGCGATATGCTTCCCGCTGAAGCTCAGACACCGCATCACGAAATCGCCCGATAACTCCTTCAAGCTGGCGTGCTGTTTGGTTGACGGCCCGTTGCCAGCTATAGCCCGTGGAGGGCCATAGTGACGTTTATTGAAAAGCTAACCGAATCAATGAGAAAGAACAGCAGTCTCCTGTGCGTCGGGCTTGACCCTGACCCGGAGAGGATGCCGGAAAACGTCAGCGTTGCCGAATTTAACCGGGCTATCATTGAAGCCACCTCCGACCTGGCCTGTGCCTATAAACTGAATTTCGCCTTCTACGAAGCGCTGGGCGACGACGGAATGAGTATCCTGAAACAGACGAGAAAGTTCATTCCGGACGATATACCGGTTATCGGCGATGCCAAACGGGGTGATATCGGCAACACCGCGCAAGCCTATGCCCGGGCCATTTTCAATCACTTTGGCTTTGATGCCGCCACGGTAAATCCCTACCTCGGCTATGATTCCATAGAGCCATTCCTGCAGTATCAGGAGCGTGGTGTTTTCATTCTCTGCCGCACCTCAAATGCCAGCGCTGTCGATTTCCAGGCGCTCACTACCGAAAGCGGAGACAATGAGCGTTTGCCTTTGTTTACGGTTGTTGCCCGCAAAGCAGGTGAATGGAACGTTCATGGAAATATCGGGCTGGTGGTGGGGGCAACCTACCCCGATGAACTGAAAGCCATCCGTGAGCAGCACCCCGATATGCCTCTCCTGATTCCCGGCATCGGTGCCCAGGGGGGAGACCTGGCACTGACCGTCCGCTATGGTGTTGACCGCCATGGCGAGAAGGCGATTATCAACTCCTCAAGGCAAATCCTTTATGCCTCAAAGGGAAAAGATTTTGCTGAAGCGGCGCGCCAGGCTGCCATCGAGATGAAAGAACAAATCAACCGCCACGTCAAAAAAACCAGCTCCTGATTTTGCCTCCTGCCCGGAACCAGAGCCATGGACATAAAAATCGGCGATACCGTCCGTTTGAAGAATAAACACCCCTGCGGCAGCTATGACTGGCAGGTAGTCCGGGTTGGCGCCGATATCGGAATAAAATGTTCACAATGCCAGCACCGTGTGCTGCTGCCGAGAAGTGTCTTTGAGCGCCGGGTAAAAGCCGTTATCTCCAGAGAAGAACCCCTGTCCAGGAAAACGGCCAGCGAAAGTATAAAGGAACTCGAAGCCAGGCTGGCCGATTTACTGGCTCGCTGGCCAGCCCACTCGGTGTCACTGCACCTGTGGCAGCAACGCGAGGAGCTGGAGGAAGAACTGGAGAGATTAAAAAAGGAGACGGAAAATTCCTGAGATGCCGGGTAAGATGGCTCGCCGCATCATGCATATTGACCTAGACGCTTTCTTCGTCTCCGTGGAGCAGGTGCTCGACCCAAAGCTGAAGGACAAGCCGGTGGTCGTCGGTGGCAAACCCGACAGGAGGGGCGTGGTGGCCGCCGCTTCTTATGAGGCCCGCGCCTACGGCGTGCATTCCGCCATGCCATTGCTTACCGCCAGCCGACTCTGTCCACAGGCCATATTCATCGAGGGCAATTATAAACATTACCGAGAGGCCTCACAGAAATTCATGGCGATACTGGCTGACTTCTCTCCCTTTCTGGAGCCGCTGGGCATCGACGAAGCCTACCTCGATGTTACCGGATTCGAGTCGCTCCACGGCTCCATACCAAAGATGGCGGAGAAGCTCAAGCAGCGCGTCAAAGACGAACTGGGCATCTGCGCATCAATTGGCATCGCCAGCAGCAAGGTAGTCGCCAAGATTGCCTCGGAAGCATCCAAGCCGGACGGACTGCTGGACGTGCCCGCCGGTAGAGAAAGCGCTTTCCTCGCCCCGTTACCGGCGAACCGGCTGCCCGGCATTGGCAAAAAAAGCGAGCAGGTTCTGAAAAACCTGGGCATTGGCACCATCGGCCAGCTGGCGGCATTGCCCACAGAGACGCTGAAGAGCCACTTTGGAGCCTTCGGCAAACTCATGCACGACCATGCCAGCGGCATTGACGACCGTAAAGTGGAGCCTCCCGCCGCCGCCAAATCCATCAGCCGGGAGACCACCTTCAGCCGGGACACCAGGGACACAACCACGGTACAGGCGACGCTCCGCTACCTCAGCGAGCGTGTGGGCAGCGAACTGCGCCAGAAGGAGAAACTGGCCAGGTGCATCACGCTCAAGCTGAGATATGCCGATTTCACCACCACCACCCACCAGCAGACGCTGCCTAAATCCGCCGATACCGACCAGGCCATATTTGACACCGGCTTGAAACTGCTGAAAAACGAAATGTCACGCAGCAAGCAGGCGGTGCGGCTCATCGGCATCGGCGTGTCACATCTGGTAGAGGCCGGGAAGCAGCCAGATATGCTGGACTCGAATGCTCAAAGGCTGGAACAACTGAACGCGGCAGTCGACCGAATCCGCAAAAAGTACGGCTTCAGCGCCATACAGACGGGAAGAACCTTACCGCTGAGAGACATCTTCCCGGAAACCAGCGAGGGTTACAGCCTCCACACGCCGGGTTTATCAAGGTAAAACGGAGAAAAGGGTTAATCACGTCATATCCAGCAGCCGTTTCTGCCCTTCTATCTTCTGAATATCGGTGATGTCCTGTGTTACTTCAAGAATGCCGCGATACTTCCCTTCTTTATCATGCACGGTAAAGTACCTGATATAGACCTTGCGCCCCTTCAGGTCAATCCAGAACTCGGCAGATTTTCTCTTCCCGGACTTCAACTCTTCGACCACCTGAACAACTTTGTCCAGGCTGTCTTTGGGGTGGCAGTTTTTCACCTTGAGGCCGATGACCGCCGGCGTCCGCCGGAATACCCTCTCGTCGTGCTTGCTGTAATATCTTACCGTGTCATTTTCATCAACATAGGTCACGTCCAGTGGCAATGTATCAAAAATCGCCTCCAGTAACTCACCGGAAAATTGCTCCAGCATCTGGCACCTCCTTTTGTTTGATTTAGATGTACATATTAGCACTTAAACCATCCTGAATCCAGCCCCTTTTGCGGGCGCCTAAGAAGGGGTGCGCCCCTCTTCTCATACCCCTCTTGTAATCTCAACTCACAGTCGCTATAATGGTGGTAATTATTTTCTGGAAAAGGAGACTCGTCATGCCATCCTACGCCTTTTTTAAAAAACAATTTATTCCCCTTGCCGAAGCCAACGTAAATATCATGACCCATGCCCTGCATTACGGAACGGCCGTCTTTGAAGGTATTCGGGGTAACTGGAACAGCAAACAGAAGCAGCTATTTCTTTTCCGCCAGAAAGAGCACTACCAGCGGCTGATTAACGGCTGCAAGGTAATGAGGATGAAGACCCCCTGCAGCATCGACGAGCTGTGCCGAATCACGGTTGAGCTGGCCCAGAAGTGCGCCTTTGAGCAGGATATTTACGTGCGCCCGCTGACCTACAAGAGCAGCGAGGCTCTGGGCGTTCGGGTACACGACATCGAAGATGACACCACTATATTTATCATCCCCTGGGGACGTTACATAGACGTTGATAAAGCCAGGTGCACTGTTTCCGCCTGGCAGTGTCCCACCGATAATTCCATTCCCCCGCAGGTGAAAATAATGGGTCATTATGCCGGCAATGCAATGGCCAAGTCAGACGCGGTAGAGAAAGGTTTTGATGAGGCTATCCTGCTTACGCCGGAAGGTTATGTTGCCCAGGGCAGCGGTGAAAATATCTTTCTGGTAATAAACGGCAAGTTAATCACACCGCCCACCTGGAATAATATTCTGCCGGGGATTACCCGCGACTCCGTAATCACGCTGGCCAAAAACGAACTTGGCATTGAGACGCAGGAAAGGCCGATTAACCGTGCTGAGCTCTTTATTGCTGACGAGGTTTTCCTCACCGGCACAGCCGCGCATGTCACTCCCGTCGCCGAAATAGACCATCGCCAGGTAGGTGACGGGGAAATCGGCAAGATAACCGGGCAGCTACAGAAAATCTATGCCGACGTAATACGAGGGGATAACAGCAAGTATCTTCACTGGTGCACACCCGTTTACAAAAAGTAAGTTACTCCTTGAGCGGGCCGACCTGCAAGGACCTCGTCAGGCAGAGAACCTGGCTGCTGTGCTCCAGAGCCGTGGTGAGATTATAGGCTTCCTCAAGCCACTGCCCGATAGCAAAGCTGCCGTGATTGTGTACCATAGTTATGTGGTGTTGCTGCAACGCCCGGGCGACAATATCAGCCAGGCATTCTTTTTCCAGTTCTTCGCTCCAGCCCACCACCGGGGCCGGGCCGATAAGCGGAAAATCTTCCACTCCGGGCATAATTTCTTTATCGTTTATCGAGAGCGCAACGGCGTGAGGCGGATGGGCATGGACAACAGCCAGAGCCTGTGTTTCGCGATAGATAGCACGGTGGATGGCCAAATCGGTTGAGGCTAACGGCGTGGTTCTGGTGTTCTTGCTAACGCCGGTCTCAATCAGGTCATTTTCACTCAGGCTGTTGAGCATACAGTCACGTCGGGTAATTATTACCTGGTCTCCTAGCCTGATGCTCAGGTTGCCACTGTTAGAGGAAACGAGCCCCCGTGCAAATAAGTCCCGGCCTACCGTCTGAAACTGTGCAGAAATCATAGCTGTCTTTCAGTTATACCGTATTGGCAGTATCTTCTTCAACCTCAACTCAAGTACAGGTTGTAAATACTTTATACTTACTGCCTCAAAAAAATCAAATCAAGTTTATAACGGCGTCTGCTGAAAAAGCAAATCAAGCTATGATTTATTTTTTATGACGGCTTTCCCATCCGCCGGATTACGGCGATAACCCTCCCCTGAATTTCAACGTTCTCCGGGTCAACGTAGACCGGCTGCATCTGGCTGTTCGCCGGCTGAAGGCGCACGCGCTCAGGCTCCATATAGACTTTTTTCAGCGTCGCCTCCTTCTCCGCCTTGAGCCACACCGCCGCCATCTCCCCGTTGTCCACCGTATTGACATGCTGCATCAGCACCATATCACCATCATTTATCAAAGCGTCAATCATTGACACGCCTTTGATTTTCAACGCATAAACATCCTGCCTCCCCCGGGTAAGGTCAGCTGTTACCTCAAGAAAATCAGCACCCGCGGTTGTGTCCCAACTCTCTGAGTCGGGCACTGGAATCGGTTCTCCGGCAGCTATCTGCCCGATTATCGGCACCTGCACTTTCAGCGGTGATGATGCTCTACCAAGCAGTTCAATTCCCCGCGATACCTCGGGGTCGCGGCGTATGTGCCCTTCTTTTTCCAGCACTTTCAGGTGATAGTCAACCACTGATGTTGAGCTGATTCCGCAGCCGCTCTGTATATCCCTGACGGTCGGCGGATAACCCTTTTTCTCCATAAACCGGAGGGTAAAGTCAACGATTTGCTTTCTTTTTGCCGACAATTGCGCCATCATCTTTTTCCCATATATAACAGAAGAACAATTGTTCTATTTAAATTTATAATAATTGGGAGACGTTGTCAAATAAAAAGTTATACTGGCGAATTGGCGCTTCTTAGCGGCGCCCTGCTTGGGAAAACACCTGGCTTTGCTGTTGTATCGTCTCCAGCGCCAGCTTGTCCATCTCAAGCTGTACCGGTACGGGGTAATTGCCGGTAAAGCAGGCCAGACAAAACTGGTCCTTAGACAAAGCAACGGCTTTCAGCAGCCCATCTAGGCTGAGATAACCAAGCGAATCCGCGCCAATGAACCGGCGGATTTGCGGTATTGATTTCTGGGCGGCTATCAGTTCGCTACGGGTAGCCATATCCACGCCGAAAAAGCAGGGGTAACGTATTGGCGGTGCACAGATGCGCATGTGGATTTCCTTGGCCCCGGCCCGCCTTAATTCCTTGATTACACTCGGGGTGGTCGTGCCGCGGACAATGCTGTCATCCACCAGCACCAGCCTCTTGTTGTTGAGCATGCGGGGAAGAGGATTGAACTTCAGCTTCACGCCCAGGTCCCTGATGCGCTGGTCAGGTTCAATAAACGTCCGCCCCACATAGCGGTTTCTGATTAACCCCTCCCCGATAGGTATTCCTGACTGGCGGGCATAGCCGATACCGGCACTGGTCGCCGAATCAGGCACCCCCACCACAAGGTCAGCATCCACCGGATGTTCCACTGCCAGACCCGCACCCATTGCCTGCCGCGCTGGAGAGAGTAACCGACCGTTGATAACGCTATCGGGGCGGGCAAAATAAATATACTCAAAGATGCACAGTGCCCGTTGACCGCCCTTGCCGGGATAATTTTCAAGGCCGTTCCCATCGATCTTGATGATTTCACCGGGCTCAACTTCACGGACGAAAGTAGCGCCAAGGTGGTCCAGGGCACATGTCTCCGAAGCTATGACCCAGCCGCCATTGATTTTACCCAGGCACAGCGGACGTACTCCCAGTGGACCTCGAACAGCGAAGAGGGTGTCTTTGGTCAGGAGTGTCAACGAATACGCTCCCTGCAGCCGGTTCATCGCGTAGCGTATCTTGTCAACCCAGCTATCCCCGGGCGAGGAAAGGACGAGGTTGGCGATTACCTCACTATCAGTGGAACTCTGAAATGGATAGCCCTGCTCAGAGAGCTGCTCAAAAAGGAACTCGGCGTTGACGATATTGCCGTTATGAGCTATGGCGATGGCGTTATTGCCCTTGCCCACCAGCATGGGCTGCACATTGCATGCGCTACTTGACCCTCTGGTTGAATAACGATTGTGACCGATGGCGATATTACCGCTGAGGTGAGAGAGCGCTTCCTCGGTGAAAACCTGAGCTACCAGGCCCACCTTGGCGTAGACGCTCACTTTCTTGCCATCAGCGGTGGCAATTCCACTGCTTTCCTGACCCCGGTGTTGCAGGGCAAAGAGGGCAAAATAGGTAAGGCGAGCTACATCTTCATCAGGGGCATAAACACCGAAAACGCCACAGCTTTCCTGCAATTTATCCAGCTTCTTATCTCCGGTCCCGATTGACCCTACCGTTACCAATTATATCCCTCGCTGACATCTGGGTCAAATCAAATCAATCGTACGGACACCCGACAATGATTTCCAAGCCAGCTCATAACCTGCCTCATTGCTCGCCTGTCCTGTCTCAGCCTGTGCCCCGCACCATCGATGATAACGAGCTCTTTTGGCTCCTTTGCCTCTTTATATAGCCAGCAAGCCTGTCTAATGGGAACAGTTTCATCCCTGTCCCCGTGAACGAGCAGCAGAGGTCGGGGTGCAATCCCGGCAACGCAGTTGGCAGGTCGAACCTCGTTGAAGCCATTCAGCCATTCCTCCGCCGATGCCGGGAAGCCATCGTCACGAATTACGCCGATGCTGCGGAAATGGTCGACCACTTTTTCCGGCTTATCGAGCTCACTGAGGAAGGTGAATTCTGCCGGGCAGGCGCAGGCAGCCACACAGGACACCCGCGTATCCTGAGCCGCGACGCAAATGGCAACGGCAGCGCCACCGCTGAAGCCAAGCAGAGATAGATGCGCCCGGTCAACCTCCGGTAATTCCCATAAGTAGTCAATCGCCGCTTTCAAATCACGCGACCAGCCGGCAAGGTCAAAGTTACCTCCGCTCTCCCCGGCACCCCGGAAATTAAATATAAATGCGGCAAAGCCCTGGCGACACATTCGCTGCGCAAGCTCCGGGTAACCGCCGTCATCCGCATCCTTCGGTTTACCCGACGGAATGCCGTGGCAGATGCAGACCGCAGGAAACGGACCATTGCCTGACGGCAGATGGATTTCCCCGGCTATCTTGATGCCCTCAACGGTTAGATGAACCTTGTTAATCATTATGTCAAATTCAACCGCACGAAAAACTCCCGGTTGCCCGATGAGCCGAGGATGGGCGAAGCCACCAGCCCGCGCAGTCGCAGTTTCTCCGTAACCGCCCAACTTATGAAGCGCCCCAGCACCCTGGCGTGCCGCTGCGGGTCTTTGATTATGCCCCCCTTTCCCACCTCCACCCGCCTGGCCTCGAACTGCGGCTTTATCAATACCAGCAGAGTGCCGCCGCCTTTGAGCAATCCGATAGCGGAAGGAATGACCTTGGTCACCGAGATAAAGGAAAGGTCCAGTGTCGCCAGGTCGACCTTTTCCGGCAGGGATACGGGATAGCGCGCGTTGGTCCGCTCCATAACCACCACCCGTTTATCCCGTCTCAATCTATAGTCGAGCTGTCCATAGCCCACGTCTATGGCGTAGATTTTTTTCGCCCCCCGCTGGAGAAGGCAGTCGGTAAAGCCACCGGTGGACGCTCCGATGTCCGCCGCCACCATTCCCGAGACATCCACCTGGAAAGCATCCAGCGCCTGCGCCAGCTTGATGCCGCCCCTGCTGACATAGGGCGCCGGTGCTCTTACCGTGATTTCAGTATCTTCATTGATGAGGGTGCCGGACTTGATAACGGAATTCCCCCCCACCAGCACCTCGCCGGCCATGATAAGCGCCTGGGCTTTGGCGCGGCTTTCCGCCAGTCCCCGCTCCACCATCAGCGTATCAATGCGCTTTTTGGCCACGATTAGAGTTTAACACAGCCAGCACTCTGCTTTCAGTGATTTAGGTAACAAAAAAGAGGGGCTTCGCCCCCCCTGTAAAAATTATTTATAGATTACCTTACTTCTTTTTCTTCAGTCGTTTCGCCCTGGCTTTGGCCCTTTTCTTCGCCAGCTTGGCCTTCTGTTCTGCCACCTCAAGCCGGACTGCCTCAGGGGCAGGCGGTGATGCGGTTGCTGTGGTCCCCTGCTCTTTCTCTCTACGAACGCGCCCGATTATCATCATGGCCAGGTAGCGGCCAAAGTAGCCGACAAACCCCGCCGCCAGCACTACCCCTACCCACTTTAGTATATCCAGAAAGTCCATATAGGGGTATTATAGCAGATTATATTTTGGCCTGGTCGTACCCGCAGTAAGAGCCAGAATAAACCGGGTTGACAGCCAGCGAACAGGGGCATAAAATTGGTGTCAATACATAAGGGGATTACAGGGGGAAAAAGGGAGTTGAGCAATGGCAACAAGAAAGACCGTGGTATGCATCGCACTGGTAATAATAATGATTGTGCTCACATTTACCAGCGGGTGTGGTTACGGACTTGGTCCCACTGTAACCGGCTCGGGGAAACCGGCAGCCTGGGACTTTGATTACCGTGATTTCACCAAGGTAGAAGCGGGCTATGCGTTCGATATTGATGTTGTAAAAGCAGATTCTTACCTGGTTCGCATCACAATCGACGATAACCTGTACGAGTATCTCGACATCAGCAAGCAAGGGGACACAC
>JBARQF010000085.1:0-4784 GCA_049643605.1 Dehalococcoidales bacterium | reverse complement strand
AAGCCTTTATCTATGGTGTTGAAAGCGACAATCGCGTGACCTCTTCCATCGGGAAACCTGACGGAAACATAAGCGCATCGGATACCCTTTTCCTCGGCACGATTGCACAGGTCGGTGGTGAACTCGATGCACTCGTACTCACCCGTTATGTATTCAGCTTCGTCCGTATCATCGCCTTCCAGAAAACGCAACATGTCATTATAAGAAGGGTCTGTAATGGTATAGCCGTGACCGGTCATCAGCCCTTCATAGTTAATCTGTAATTCAGATAACTCGATTTCTTTATCATCCAGTTCCGCCTGTGTTGTGGTGAGGCGGTCTAACGTGGAGGCCAGCTCGGTTTCTGCTGACTGCCGGCCTTCTTCTGTTGCCTGCAGTTCTATCTCGGTGCCGGCTAACGCTACTATGGTTGATTCCAGTTCTGTTTTCGTGGCATCCAGCTCCCCTTTCGTTGTTGCCAGCCCGGTTTTGGCCGAATCCAGTTGTGTCTGTGTGGAGTTTAACTCCGCCTCGACCGCGTATAATTGAGTGCTGGTATTGAAATAAAGCAGGTATGAGAAGACAGACGCACCGGCCAGAAGGAGAATAATTAGCCATCTTTTCATAGTGTTGCCCCCTCGAATTACATTTGCGATGTGGTGAATATATCGCGGAAACCAGAGTTTTCAGCGGTCCGAAGAGCTCACATCATCGATGAGGTTCATGATACGTGCACCGCGCTCTATGGAGTTATCCCAGTGGAAACTGAGTTCGGGAATGTGCCGCAACCGCAGCGTTCTAGACATTTCCTTGCGGAAAAAGTGTGAGGCACCGGCGAGGGCTTCAAGCGCATCCTGCTTTTGCTGCTTATCGCTGATGAAGCTGATATAAACCCTAGCTTGTCTGAAGTCCGGGGAAGTAACCACCTCGGTAACCGCAATAAACTGGCTGAGCCTCGGGTCTTTGATTTCGCGCCGCAGTAAATCGCTGATTTCCTGACGGATGAGCTGGTTTACACGTTCAATCCGATGAGACACGGTACAGGCTCCTGGAGTTTATACTTGCCGGGCTAGGCTACTTTGTCTACCCGGTAAAATTCGAGCACGTCGCCAACCTGAAAATCATGGAAGTCCTTGACGCCGAGGCCGCATTCATAGCCGGCGGCTACTTCGCGGGCATCATCCTTGAACCGCCGCAGGCTGCTGACGGTGGTGTCACTGATAATCTCCTCGCCGCGGTGCACTCTCACTGAGGAATTACGACTGATCTTACCGTCTAAAACGTAGAGACCGGCCGCCTGTACTCCTTTGGGTGCAGAGAAGACGGCTCGAACCTCGGCGCGTCCCTCAATGACCTCAACCAATTCAGGCTCCAGCAAACCCTTGAGCGCCTTTTCCACGTCGTCAACAACGTTGTAAATCACATTGTAATGGCGGATGTCAACCCCTTCTATGCTTGCCTGTCGGCGGGCGCCTTCGTCGCTGTCAACACCGAAGCCAATGATGAGCCCGCTGGAAGCGGTAGCCAGCATTACGTCACTCTCGGATACATTGCCGGTGCCGCTGTGGAGTATTCTCACCTGCAGTTCATCGGTGCTCAAGCGCTCCAGAGAATCTTCAATCGGCCCGATACTGCCCTGGACATCCGCCTTCAAGATAATATTGAGCCCTTTGACCTGGCCGCTGCTGATTTTATCGTATAGGTTATGCAGGCTTACCGACTTGGCAGAAACTGAGGCTCTTTCTTCCATTTCCTGGCGGTGTTTTTCCAGCAGTGCCTGTGCCTGCTGTTCGCTGGTCACCGCGGTCAGTATGTCTCCAGCCTGCGGCACGCTGTTCAAGCCCATAATCACCGCCGGCGTAGCCGGTCCGGCTTTCTTCACCCGTTTGCCCAGGTCGTTCAGCATGGCTCTTACCCTGCCCGATGTGCTGCCAACGACTACGGTATCAGCCGGCTTTAAAGTACCATTATTCACCAGTATGGTAGCCAGTGGACCGCGAGTTCTATCCATCTCAGCTTCAACGACCACACCAGAGGCCAGTCCCGATGGATTGGCTTTAAGCTCTTCCACCTCGGCTACAACGAGGAGGGTTTCCAGAAGTTCCTGGATACCTATTTTCTCTTTCGCGGAAATGGGTACACAGACAACGTCCCCTCCCCATTCCTCAATCAGCAGCCCCGCTTCCGCCAGCTGCTGCTTCACCCGTTCCTGGTTCGCTTCCGGCTTGTCGATTTTATTGAGGGCGATGAGAATTGGTACCTCCGCCGCGCGGGCATGGTTGATTGCCTCCTGCGTTTGCGGCATGACGCCATCATCCGCCGCCACTACCAGGATGATAATATCGGTTATCTGGGCACCGTGGGCTCGCATGGCGGTGAACGCCTCGTGCCCCGGAGTGTCCAGGAAAGTGATTTTCTGGTCGTCTACCGTTACCTGATAGGCGCCGATGTGTTGGGTAATGGCACCGGCTTCGGTTTCCATGACATTGGTCTGGCGGATGGCGTCAAGCAGCCGTGTCTTCCCGTGGTCAACATGGCCCATGACCGTCACCACCGGAGGGCGCGGCTGCAGGTTTCCTGTTTCTTCAACCTGTAGCTTGCGGCGCTTTCTTATCTCGCTGATAGCGCTGGCAGCCCCTTCAGCGGTCCGCGACTTCAGGCGTGTCTCGTGGCCCAGGTTGGTGGCTATCTCTGCCGCAATATCATAATCAACGATCTGGTTGATATTGGCCATGATATCCTTTCGCATGAGCTGTTTTATGATATCAATGGCACTGACCTGAAGGAGGTCAGCCAGTTGCCGCACGCTCAGCGAACGTGGAAGCTCCACCTGTTCCTGTTTGGTGGCTTCTGGCGTCTTGGTTGCTTCTTCAACTTCCGGTTCGACCGTATTATTTGGTTTTTTCGCCCGGGGCACTGGTCTCTCCTTTCAGGTTTTCTTCGGCGTATTTCATCAGCTGCTCCCGGCTGTCCGTGCTGAGGCCGGTGCGCAGTGCGTGGTCCAGACGATTGCTTTTTAGCCCCACCTCCCAGCATTTCAGGGTCGGGCAGAGATAGGTGCCGCGTCCTGCTTTTCTACCGGTAATGTCGACTTCTATATTGCCGGTCGGCGTATTGACGATTCGTATCAATTCACGCTTTGCCCTTACCTGCCGACAGCCAAGGCATGTCCGCTGCGGTATATGTCTGGTATGAATAGAATGGGAACTAGAGCTCTTCATCTTCACTCAGTAAATCAGCGTCTCGCCGTCGTTTCTTTATCCTGATGCCGTCCTCGGCACCTTCTTTGGCGGAAACCACTTTCTTTTTCTTCTTCTTGGCTTTGTCTGTCGGTTTATCCGGCCTGGGCCCCAGGATATCCTCGGCGAATCTGAGCTCTGGTTTCGCCTTCGTTACTTTAGGTTCAAAGAAGACCACCGGCTCGGCCAATACCTCTTCCGCCGCTGGCGATGGTTCGGTCTTTCCGGCAACTACTTCCTCGACTGGCTCCACAGAGACAGCTTCCGGTTCCAGGATTTCCGGCACTTCCGCCGTCGGTTCTTCTGCGATTACAGCCTCAGCCTCTTTCTCTTCAACTTCTGGTGCCGGCTTGGCGGCCGCTTTTTCTGCCTCGGCAATAGAAGCACTCTTGATGTCAATTCGCCAGCCGGTCAGCTTGGCTGCCAGCCGGGCATTCTGCCCTTCCTTGCCAATAGCAAGGGAGAGCTGCTTATCCGGAACCACTACCGTGGCGATATTTTCCTCTTTATTCAGGCCGACGCCGATTATCTGGGCCGGACTCAGTGAGTTGGTGATAAATGCGGCGACATCGGGGCTCCACTGGATAACGTCTATCTTTTCGCCGTTCAGTTCGTTGACGATGTTCTGTATTCTGATGCCGCGCAGGCCAACGCAGCAGCCTACCGGGTCAATCCCTTCCTGACGCGCCGCCACGGCTACCTTGCTCCGGTATCCGGCCTCACGGGCAATTGACTTAATCTCTACGGAACCGTTATATACCTCTGGCACTTCCAGCTCCAGGAGGCGGCGGAGCAGGTCAGGGTGGGAGCGTGATACCACTACCCGTGGTCCCCTGGTTGTCTTCAGGACCTGGATAATGCAGACTTTCAGGCGCTGGCCAATTCGATATCTTTCCGTGCGCGCCTGTTCCGAGGCGGGCAGTATGGCTTCGGTTCTCCCCAGATCAATGTTAATCTGACCGGGTTCAATGCGCTGCACCACGCCGGTGATGACCTCATCTTCTTTTTCGGCGTACTCCTCCAGAATGGCGCTGTGCTCGGCCTCATGGAGACGCTGGAGAATAACCTGTTTTGCTGTCTGGGCGGCGATACGTCCCGCATCGTGCGGTGTGGACTCTATTATGATAGTGTCGCCCAGCTGGATATCTGATTTTAACCGGCGTGCCTCTTCCAGCGATACTTCAAGTCGTGTGTCGGCCGGTCGTTCCACCACCGTTTTGTCCACCCAGACCTCAACACGACCGCTGGAGGGGTTTATTCTAACCGAGACATCCTGGTTCGGAGTAAAGCTATCCCTGCGGTAGGCGGAGACCAGTGCGGCTTCCACCGCAGACAGGACCGTCTCCCTGGGCAGATTCTTTTCCGCCGCAAGCTGAGTTATTGCCAGTAGAAAATCACTTTTCATTTCTGACCTAACTCCTCGTTATTATTGACAATAATTAAAAAAGTGGGGATGAAACCCACTTGATAAAGTCAAATCTAGTTGTTCCAATAGAGTATAACACTGTTTTTTATAAAATACAAGACGGTTACTTACTTCACGGGTACTTCCTTTCTCCAAATATC
>JBARQF010000084.1:0-5218 GCA_049643605.1 Dehalococcoidales bacterium | reverse complement strand
CGGTAGTGTGGTCAACCCTGGGGATCTGATCTTAGAAATCCACATGAACAATGGCTGGTTCCTTCGCTACAAGGACATTATGCGTTTACCTGGCAAAATAGGTTGGGAGTTTCTATCGGCTTTTTCTGAGGATTTAAAATACTTAGCGAAACAATTGAGTGATGAGACATTTGCTCCCGAAATAAAAGCCATCCACGGTCGTACTCTGTTGCGCCAAGACCAGGGTAATCAACGTCTTGGCTTCACTATAGTGGACCTGCCCGATTCACGGTGGAGGCCCCTGTCCCTATTTTATCTTAAAAGTTTGAGGCAAGCTTATTACCCAGAGCGAGCGCGAAGATCTTTAGCTAAAGCAAAACCCTTATTTAAGAAAGAGATCTGGATGTCCAGAAAGAAGCTTCTGCAACGTTACGGACCATTGGTGGGGGGCTGATTTGATGGGGGACAAAATTTGTTGCATTTTAGCGTGCCTGGCAAAGCCTGTTTATCTGTTTGCTCAGTAGTATTAGTAGCTTACCTGCTATCTCCCAAGCGCAGTGTCTTTCACGTTCACGTGAAGTCTAAAGTCGTTTGTGGGTATAATAAGAGAGAAAGACCTAATGTTCTGTGTGGAGAGAGGTAGGATAATGACGGTTAGGGCTTTTGTACTGATACAAACAGGAATAGAGGTGGCTAAGACCGCTGATGTCGTAGCAGCACTGAAGAAACTAGGAAGCGAAGTACAGTCGGTTGACAGTGTGACTGGCCCCTACGATACCATCGTTGTAATAGAAGTAGACACCATGGACAAGATCGACTCGGTAATCGAGAAAATTCGCGCCGTTGCTGGCGTTTACAGAACAGTGACCTGCGTAGCAATCTAGACTCAGTCACCTTTTGATTCAATACGAGAGAGAGGAAGTGCGCAGGTGAACAATTGAGCTAGGTGTACACACCTTGTTGTTATTGTTTTTGGTGAGCTAGGCGATGTCTTAAGTCCGAGAAGGGAGCGCGGTGATGAAGGAAGCTTTTGACTCAACTCTAGGGAGGCATGATGGCACCAGATACAGGGGTGAGGACGGCCGCTTCGCTTCCAACCCCAACAAGGATAAGCCGTGGTACTGCCAGAAATCACCCACGGGTGCGCATCACTGGATCATCGTACGGTATGAGGGTCGCTGTAAATATTGTCACGCGCTGTGTGAGTTGCCGGTTTCGGCACCAACCTCCGCTCCGAAACGGAGTCGTGAATCGTAGCTTCTATCTGAGTTACGGGTTTCGCTGTTCCCATGTGCCAGCCGGAGTTGTATTGTGCGTGGGCGGGTGTTCGATCACATAGCGCTTTACGCTATCGACCACCCGCTCCTGAAGCGATAATGCCAGTAATTATGCCGATGAGCCTAACTTATAAAGTGGTACAATTACTTGAGGCAGGTCAATATAATTTATAATCTTTTTAAAAAAGATTAGTAGGCAACACAATGTTCTATGAAATCATTACCAATAAAGTATTGATTATTCCCATATGTTCTTGGGCAGTAGCACAATTACTGAAAGTGATCGTAATACTAATACAGAAAAAACAGTTAGACCTACGGTATTTAGTTATTAGCGGTGGTATGCCTAGTTCGCATTCAGCGTTTGTCAGCGCTCTTGCGACAGCGGTGGCATTGATCGAAGGTTTGGGATCGGTAGCCTTCGGTATATCAACTATATTTGCTTTGGTGGTTATGTATGATGCTGCAGGGGTTCGACAATCGGTAGGAAAACAGTCTGTGGTTTTAAACCGTATCATACGGGAACTCAGACAACGACGTCCTCTAACGGAATTAGAACGTGATTTAAAAGAATTCATAGGGCATACATCGTTTCAAGTCATAGCAGGTGGATCATTGGGTGTTGTTGTTGCATGGTTGTGGCTTGCCATTGCCGGTACTTATTAATAGACCGCCAGTAAATATGTTTCTCATTTAACAGTATAAATATCTTAAGGTTGGTAGCAAGTGACCTGCCTCCATAAAGGATACCACTTCTCAAATTAGAGTTGCCGGCATAATTACTGGAGGGCAGCCGTGCAAGGAGGTTGACACTTCCGCCCCCCATGAGCTTGAGAGACATGCTAGAGTTGAGGATAACCCTAACAGCCTGGTGGTGTGGAAAAAAGGCTGTACACTTCTTTAGAACTTGAAGAAGCTAGGAGTTTCTTCTTTATCTCAAGCCTCTGTCTTTTCAGTCCGGTGAGTCCAACCTATAGGTGGTCCCTCCTCTGGATTAGCTGCCCCTGAAGTAGGAGCTCCTGGTATGATTGTCCCCATCATTTTGCCCAACAGCCCGCTGATGAGAGGCTGCATGGTCTGAACCATCATGGTCTGCATTGGGTTCGGTGAACTTGCAAGGGCAATCTCCTTTTGTGATGCCAAGATTTGAGCAGCGGTAACCTGTGACGCTTCCATCGCAGCGGTGTGGGCTTGCTCCTGCCCGAGCGATAAAGCTTTCATCATAGAGTCCATCTGGTCGCCCTTCATCGCGTTAATCAGCATCGTAAGTGGTTTGACCATCTCTGCGAAGAGCCTCATTCCCATTAAAGGCACCATGATACCAGCCTTAAAGATTCGCCGTTGCTCCTCACTGCCGTCAAAGTATTCCGAGATCTCCCCACTAAGATATTCGGGAAGCACCTGCTCGGTCCCCTTAGTTACAGCGGGGAGTACAGGAGTCTCGTGAGGTGGAGTACCTGGAATGTCTTCTCCTTCGCGTTTCCTCCTATCGACCTCTTTTCTCACAGTCGCTTCTTTGAAGCCGAGTTTCATTATTTGGGGTTTGGTCATGCCTAAGTCGAACAGGCCGTTGATGGCTTGGGCTTTGGATTCTGCACCGTCGATGATTTCTTGGACGCGTGGGTCATCTGGGCTTATCATAGTGCACCCTCTCCCTCGTGGTTTGTGAGCACTTATACGTGTATCTTTAATCTATAGTATTATGTCATGCTAGCACTTTTTTGTACAATTACGAACGAGCTATACCACTAACATTTTTTCAGCACTTTTTTCCCAGGCATGTCGTAATAAACTGCTTGAATGCGAGGTATCTAGGCCGGGTGCTAGTTACAGATAATGCTTTAGCACTAGTGCTGGCCTTTCCACACAGTCAAGTGCTTCGGGTTTTGTGTCTAAACTCCCCAGAGGGGCTGGGGGTGTACTTAGCTGTGCAGGAGTCTAGTGCTGCTCTGCTGAGAATGCCCTTACTGCTCCTATCGCGGAGTGGACTAGATAAGTGATAGGGAGGCAGAATAGAAATGCTCATAGTAACCGGTTCATGGTGTACCTCTTTTTCCTTCGAGAGTCTATACTGCTCTTTTTTGCTATAGTTTGTAGCTAAATAACCTGGAGCGGCGGAGGGTTAAGCTTATTGCAAGTACTTTGCTATTGCTTTTGCTACACTAGCTACTCATAGCCCCTCAAAATATCCTTGCGCTCCTGCTCGAACCTTACCAAGTCCGCTTCTTTTGCTTGAATATTCTCATTAATCCCTTTTATTATTTCCGGATCATTGAGTTTCCCATTTTTCTGTTCTTTGAGTTTTTTAAGTTCAAGCTCTGTTTTCTCGATAAGGTCTACCACCAGAATAAGCTCTTCCACATCAATGTTTTGTGGATTGTAGTTGGTGTAATCCTTTTCCATTAGAGTTACCTCCTTTTTATTTCTCTGTTTTTTTATTAACGTGTTAGCGTGTTAGCTTATTAGCGCATAAGCACTGCTAATATAATTAATATACTAACTACTTTTTACTTGTAACTCCTTTCCAGATACTCGTTGAAGAACTTAACCTCTTCAACTGCATCCTTTCTCAAGTTCTCTGGCAATTTCTCTGAACTAGCAATCGCCATTATCATTGCCATCTGCACTACAAAACCCATGTCCCAACTGAAGTCTTCTGCAACGGTGGCTGCCCTTGCGTAGTCTTCCGGCGAGAGGCACCACACGTTCTGTTGCTTATCTAAGGTATCGGTGAAATTTACGAAGCTGTACTGAGCGGGTTTACCCCTACGGCGCTTCTCTTTAGCACCTTTACGGATAGCCTGCAACCGGTCTTCAACGAGCTTCGGCCTACCTGCCAGTAGGAAGTCAAGCTCGTGCAAACCCAGATGTATCATGCAGGTTTCGACGATGGACACCACTCTCAGCGCTTTGCCTGGGTACTCTTCAGGGCTACGGGTAATTAAATACACGGCATCCCAGATGTCTGACCGCAGGTGCCTTATGCCTATTGCTGGATTGTGACCCTTCGATGTCTTGGTGCGATAAAAATCCAGAGTGTAGTCTGCATATTTATCGTCTGTCATCGTCTGTTGGCCGTTAAAGATAGCCTTCTGGGGTAAGAGCCTACGGCGAAGGATGTCCGGTACTTGGTTTCCCCTTGCGATTTCTACATCTACCCTATGCATGAGGTTTTCAAGTGACTGCAAGTCATCATCATCTTCGGTAATCCAAGCACTATTGTTTACAGGCACTGGTAGATTATTGCTCCTGTATGGTACGATATCTTTCTTAGAGTTTTCGGAACTCATTTTCTTAAACCTCCTTTATTACTAGTACCGTTAAATGCTTCAGGTTATTACTTATTACTCTTCTTCCGGCAATTTGCACCACATCGCCCAGTAGAACTCAAACAGGTATTTTAATTCCGACTCTGGTATCGGTGGATGATTAAGCTGGTTCCAGGCAAAGATGGTTTTTTTGGCCTCGTCTTTGGAATAATCGTTTTTGATTAGCCACCCCAAGTATTGCTTGAAAGAAAAGTGCCGTTTGCCTTTTCCAACGCCTTTTCGAACTACCTCGAGCTCAAAGGCGGGCTCCGTTTCCCAGTCATCATGTTCCGGTGTCCAGATATCATTGTTCATTTATAACCTCCGTATTGTGATTTATACTTGGCTTCAATCAGCTTTTCTTGGAGGTGCCGGGGCTGGAGGGAACATTGAGCCATTAGCCAACCCCGGCACCACACTACTTCTATTTTTCTGCCAAATTGTCGATCGCAAATACGTCTATAAGAGCGTTGAGTAAAACATGCAATATCGGTAGTACTTCCTCTCCCTTCAAAGAAAAGAGATAGCTCACCCATCGCTCAGGCTCTTCGTAACCGGCACTATATGGCGTAATCAGGATGACTGCCACCTTATACAGAACATGTTTTCCGCGGCGGACCAGAAATCGCATGAAGCCGTTGCCAGTGACAGTGC
>JBARQF010000083.1:0-7573 GCA_049643605.1 Dehalococcoidales bacterium | reverse complement strand
TTGAAGCCCACGACATGGTTGGTAACCTCGACCTCCCCCAGGTACAGGTTCACCTTCCCAACCTTTTTATTATCCAGCACCTTCACGATATGTAAGTCTTCGACTTCCTTTGTCAGCGTGTAGTAATTAGCATCCGCCGGCACGGCATAGGCGGTGCGATTGTTCAGGTCCAGCTCTTTAACCAGATAAGACTCTCCCTGATGGAGATAGATGGCGCCCGGGTGCACCTGGAAAAAAGCCACACTGGCTTCCACCGTCTCCAGCAGTGAGTCCGTTGACATATCCACCACGTCAAAACTCTTCCCCGATGTGGAACGGATATTGACCGCCTGCGCCGGATAAGCAATCGCCGGGGACAGGTACCATCTCTGGTTGCGCTCCCGCAGGACACCCTGTTCCAACAGCATGTCTCTTTCCTGAACAAAAGCAGAGCCGAATATCTGCTCATCGCCGCTATCGAGCGGGCATTCCCAGGCGGCGCACAGCAGGTGAGCGCGCAGGATATAGGGGTTGCCCGGATTAACCAGCGCATTTTCGAAATTTTTCCCGAAGAATGAATCCGGGTGCCTCATAAAATACTGGTCCAGCGGGTTGTTCACCGCCACCAGGAAGCTCATCGACTGTTCCCGGCTCCGCCCGCTGCGGCCTGCCTGCTGCCAGGTACTGGCGATGGTGCCCGGATAGCCCGACAGCACCGTTGCATCAAGGTCGCCGATATCTATGCCCAGTTCCAGAGCATTCGTCGCCACCGCGCCAGCGAGTTGCCCACTGAACAGCTCCCGCTCAATCTTGCGGCGTTCTTCCGGGAGATAGCCAGCGCGGTACGGCATTATCTGCGGCGGCCGGCCAATACTTATCTCGGCCAGCCTTTCTTTTGAGTAGATGTAAATCAGTTCGGTAAGACGGCGGGTGCGGGCAAAGGTCAGCGTGCGGATGTTCTGGCTTACCAGCTCGGTGAACAAATGGGTGGCCTCACTGTTGGCGCTGCGCCGCACGCTCTTCGCTTCATCAATCAGCGGCGGGTTCCAGAAAACAAATTCCTTGCCGCCGTTGGGCGAGCCGTCATGGTCAACCACCTCGAAAGGCAGCCCGACCAGCTGCTCGGCATGTTCACCGGGGTTGGCAATGGTCGCCGAGCAGCAGATGAACTGTGGCTCAGAGCCGTAGAGTCGGCACAGACGGCGCAGTCGGCGCAGCACTCCGGCCACGTGCGAGCCGAAGACGCCGCGATAGGTATGAGCTTCATCCACCACCACGTATTTCAGATGGCGCAGCAGCCTCGACCAGTACTGATGATTGGGCAAAATACCCAGATGAAGCATATCGGGATTGCTCAGGATAACCCTGGCACGTTTCCGTATCTCGGCCCGCTCCCCTTTTGGCGTATCGCCATCAAACGTGTCCAGTTCCTCCGCCTGAAAAAGGTCGGGGGTGAATATTTTATGTAAAGCACGCAGCTGGTCCTGCGCCAGCGCCTTTGTCGGAAAGAGATAGATGGCACGGCTCATCCGGTCTGCCAGGAGCGCCTCGGCAACCGCGATGTTGTAACAGAGGGTCTTGCCGCTGGCACTGGAAGTAGCCACCATGACGTTCCGCCCGGCCCTTATCCTGTTGACCGCTTCCGCCTGGTGCGTATAGAGAGGAAATAACCCCTGAGCCTGCAGTCGATTCAGAAGCTCCGGAGTCAATGGCCGTTCCAGGTCAGCATATTCCGCACGGCGGGCGCGGATATGCTCCACATGGGCTATCTGGCCCGCAAAAGTGGACTGAGACTGAAGATGATGCAGGAAGGCCAGTGTATCCAACGCGACCCTCCTTTACTAGACAGGCAGTATCTCGATTTCGTAATCGAGAATTTCGACCTCAAACCGACTATTAATCACGAAATCAACGACCTTGGACAGCATTTCGTTGGCGTGTCGATTTTCATTGCTGACGCAGCAGATACCGATGGTCGCCAGCTGCCAGCGGTCGTGGTTGCCCACTTCCGCCACGGAGACATTGAATTTGTTTCGGACACGACCAGTTATGGATTTCAGCACCTGCCGTTTGCCTTTAAGTGACATATTTTCCGGCAGGCGGAGGTTTATCTTGCACATGCCCACATTCATGGATGTACCCGGCCAGGCGAAATAAACAAATCAGGGCTCAACTCTGCCTGATTCCGCAATTACTCCTGTTTTTAATGTAGCATTCCACTTTACGGGTGTCAAACTTACCATTAGTACCCTCTGCTGACACGCTTGTCTGTGTCAGGCAATCTGTGCTATGATTAGATATTCAATCCTTACCCGACCAGAAAACCAGCCACTAACATTTCCCACAGGTGAATAGCCAGATGCCGAAGATTTATTTTATTGACGTAACCAACCGCGATGGGGTGCAGACCGCCAAGCTTGGCCTGTCCAAGATGGAGAAAACGCTGATGAACCTTTACCTGAATGAGATGGGCGTTTTTCAATCGGAATTCGGCTTCCCCACCACCAGGCACGAGACCCGGTACCTCCAGGCGAATCTGGAGCTGGCAGAGATGGGAGTCCTGCAGCCAATTCGACTGGAAGGCTGGGTCAGGGCCATCGCCAGCGACATTGAGACGTCATTCAGACTGGTACCGGGTATCAAACACCTGAACCTTTCCATCTCCACATCAGCCCAGATGATAAACGGAAAATTCCAGGGCAGGAAGCAGCACGAAGACATCATTCATGATATGACCGAGGCCCTAGACGCGGCCAAAGCATTGGGGGCCGAGACGGTGGGGGTGAACGCCGAAGACGCATCGAGAACTGACATCAAATTCCTCACCAAGTTTGGCCTGGCGGCCAGAGAACACGGTGCTGACCGCCTCAGGTACTGCGACACCCTTGGCTACGACAACCCGTTTACCATTTACGAGACCACCAAAACCCTGGCGGAAAACACCGGTATGCCCATTGAAATTCACTGCCATGGCGACCTGGGGATGGCGGTGGCCAATTCCCTGGCCGGGGCAAAAGGCGCTGTCGACGGTGGCCAGGATGCGTACATCAATACCACTGTGAACGGCATGGGAGAGAGAGCCGGCAACGCCGACCTGGTAGCGGTAATTCTGGCGATAACCAAGTCAAAGCAATTCACCGATAAGTACCAGCTGGGACAGCCGATTGATTTATCCAAGTCATTCAAGATAGCCAAGTTTGCCAGCTACGCTTTTGACGTTGATATTCCGATGAACCAGCCCGGGGTCGGAGCGAATGCCTTTGCCCATGCCTCCGGCATTCACGCCGATGGTGTGCTGAAAGACCCGGAGAACTACGAACTCTACGGCTTTGAGGAGCTGGGGCGCGGCGACCCGGTAACGGTGGAAACGGGACGGGAAATCATCGCCGGGCAGTACAGCGGGATTTCCGGCTTCAGCCACATAATGGGTAGAATGGAAGTTCAGTTTAGCAGCCGGGAGGAAGCCGCCGAGATTCTGGAACTGGCCCGCTATGCCAACGTCGAAGCGCAGAAACCGCTGGTTGAGGATGAACTGCTCTTCATTGCCAAATATCCCAAGATAGCCAAAAAGCTGCTGACGCTGACGCCGCTGGAATAACAAGGACAGTGTAAATTATCCGGGCTGCCGTTAAGAGCAGCCCTTCTCATTTATAAGTCACTCGGGAGGTGACTGAAAATAGACAGCCAGAGGTCCACCATAAATTTAAAACCAATAGGCACCGTGAGAAACACGGTCCGGAAACCGCCCAAGCCGCCTTATGACTGGGATAACATCGTATCCCGCATTGAAATCGAGCCCGACCTGACGGAGGCGCTCGATAATCTGGATGAATTTTCCCATATCATCGTCCTTTTCTGGATGGATAGATTGGCCAGCAAACCTCTGCCCCTGAAAGTCCGTCCCAGGCACGACCCGAACCGCCCGCTCATCGGGCTTTTCGCCAGCCGCTCCCCTCACCGGCCCAACTCCATCGGCAAGACCACAGCCAGGCTCTTGAAACGAGAGAGAAACGTACTTACCGTCTCCGGACTGGATGCCATTGACGGCACTCCGGTAATAGATATCAAGCCTTACCAGCCCGGCTACGACTCTCCAGCTGACGCCAGAACACCCCTCTGGCTCAAACCGCATTCGGAAAGATGATGTCTTTCGCGGGGTTCTCCCAGAACACTTAAAACGGTTGACGTTAAGCTAAGAATTGCATCATAATTATATCCGGACTGGCTATGTGGTGAGCAGAAGATGACGGCTAAAGAACTGGTGAGGCTGGAGGATGTCTGGGTGTACTATGACAGCATCCCGGTACTGGAAGCGATAAACCTTTCCATAGAATCAAACAACTTCCTCGGCATCATCGGGCCCAATGGCGGCGGCAAGACCACGCTGCTCAAAGTAATCCTGGGACTGATAAAGCCAGCCCGGGGCAAAGTCACCGTGCTGGGCATGCCGCCGGAGCGGGGAAGAAAACACATCGGCTACATTTCACAGTTCAACCTTTTTGACCACGATTTTCCCATCAGTGCGTTCGAGGTGGTCCTTATGGGCCGCTATAACAGGTCCGGGCTTATGCAACGTTACCGCGAGGAAGATAGAAAAGCAGCCATTGAAGCTCTGGAGACCGTGGAGATGCTTGACTACAAAGACAGGCAGATTGGCAGGCTTTCCGGTGGCGAGCAGCAGCGCGTCTTCATTGCCCGCGCCCTGGCGACAAATCCGAAATTACTGCTGCTTGACGAGCCCACCGCCAGCATTGACACGAGTATGCAGTCCGATTTCTACGAGCTGCTGGACAAATTAAAGGATAGCATGGCTATTGTTCTGGTTTCCCATGATGTCAGCGCGGTCTCCATTTATGTAAGTGAGATTGCCTGCCTGAACCACCAGCTGTTTTACCACGGCTCCAAAGAGGTATCGGCTGAAGAGCTGGAGAAGACATACCGCTGCCCGGTCCAGCTCATCGCCCACGGTACCGTGCCTCACCGGGTACTGAGGAAACATTAAGTCATGCTCGATGCACTTCAGTATCAGTTCATGCAGAATGCCCTGCTGGCCGGCCTGCTGGCAGCCATCGCCTGCGGCATTGTCGGCGTCTACGTGGTGGTCAAGAAGGTCGTTTTTATCAGCGGCGGCATTGCCCACGCCTCTTTCGGCGGTATCGGGCTGGGGTACCTGGTGGGCGTAAATCCGGTGCTGGGGGCAATGGTCTTTACCGTCGCTTCGTCGCTCGGCATCGGTCTGATAACCAGACGGACCCGGCTGCCCGAGGACACCGCCATCGGTATCCTGTGGGCAATGGGGATGGCACTGGGCATAATTTTTATCGGCCTGGCGCCGGGATACGCCCCCGACCTTTTCAGCTACCTCTTCGGCAACATCCTGACAGTACCGTTCTTCGATTTAATGCTGATGCTCGTCCTTGACGTGGTAATCATCGTGGTCGTTGCCCTGCTCTACAAAGGGTTCCTGTACCTTTCCTTTGATGAAGAATTCAGCACCGTATCAGGCGTGCCCACCGAGAAACTGTATCTTCTCCTGCTCTGCCTGATAGCCCTGACCGTGGTCGTCCTGATAAGAGTGGTCGGCATCATCCTGGTCATTGCCCTGCTCACCATCCCGGCGGCGCTGGCCCGACAGTTCACCCACAACCTGAAAAAAATGATGCTGCTGGCAATTCTGGCCGGAGTCGTCTTCACTTTCAGCGGGTTGTGGATTTCCTATGTACTCAATCTGGCGTCCGGTGCCACCATCATTCTGGTCAGCGGCACGGTGCTGTTTATCTCCTTCGGCATCAATAAGCTGCGCAGTAGAGCCAAAGAGCACAAATGAAGGGGGAAGCAATGGAAAAGTCAATAATCATCATTGGGGCTGGGATAGCCGGCCTGTCTACCGGATGCTATGGCCAGATGAACGGCTACCGCACCCAGATATTTGAGATGCACACCAAGCCAGGGGGATTATGTACCTCCTGGAAGCGCAAGGGATACATAATTGATGGCTGTATTCACTGGCTGGTGGGCTCAAGCCCAGGAAATAAGTTATACCGTTTCTGGGAAGAGCTGGGGGCGGTTCAAGGGCGGAGTATGATTGACCACGAAGAGTTCGGAAGAGTAGAAGGAAAGGAAGACAAAGTTTTCATCGTCTATACCGACATCAACCGCCTGGAGCAACATATGAAAGAGCTCGCCCCTGAGGACAGCGATGTCATTGAAGAGTTTATTGAAGCTATGCGTAGCTGCGCTCACTTTGATATGCCGATGGAAAAAGCACCAGAGTTATACAACCCGATTGATGGGCTCAAGATGATGGTTAAGCTCTTTCCCTACCTGGGTTTTATGAGGAAATGGGGCAATATGTCAATCCAAGATTTTGCCCAACGCTTCAAAAATTCCTTCCTCCGCGAGGCCTTCCCTCTCACCTTTGACCTCCCCGATTTTCCGATGGTGGCGATGTTGATGACTTTTGCCTGGCTGCACCAGAAAACCGCCGGCTATCCGGTGGGCGGTTCCCTGGAATTTGCCCGAGCCATCGAGAGGCGCTACCTCAATCTGGGAGGTGAAATTCATTACAAGTCACCAGTTACCAAGATACTGGTGGAAAATGACCAAGCGGTGGGTGTGCAACTTGCCAACGGCACTGAATACCGCAGTAACATCATCATCTCCGCCGCCGATGGCCACACCACCATATTTAATATGCTTGATGGGAAATATATCAACGATAAAATCCAGCACTATTATGACAAGTTTCCTGTTTTCCCTCCGTTAATCCATGTAGCCCTGGGCGTAGCCCGTTCGTTCAAAGAGATATCGCGTACCGTGTCAGGGATAAGTTATCCCCTTGATGAGCCAGTCATTATTGCCGGGCGCGAGTGGAAGCGACTGACTTTCCAGATTTACAACTTTGACCCCACCATGGCACCTCCGGGTAAGTCAATGTTGAGAGTCATGCTTGATACTGATTACGAGTACTGGAAGAAGCTGAAGCAAGACCCTGAGCGCTATAAAGCGGAAAAGAAACAGATTGCAGATAAAGTGATTGCCCTACTTGACCGGCGTTTCCCGGGGCTGGCAGCTCAGGTGGAGATATGCGATGTCGCCACCCCCTTGACCTGGGAACGTTACACCGGCAACTGGCAGGGCAGCTATGAAGGGTGGTTAATTACCACCAAGACCTGGCGCCTGCGGATGAAGAAAACGCTGCCCGGACTGAAGCACTTCTATATGGTGGGGCAGTGGGTAACACCAGGTGGCGGCCTGCCCTCGGGAGTTATAACGGGTCGCCATGTAACCCAGGTTATCTGTAAACAGGATAAGCGGCCGTTTATGACCACCACTCCTTGAACCTTGAGGTGAAGTTGCCCCCCTAAGAGAGATAACCTATAATTGGGGTGAAGAAGATGGCACTGCGCATCACCACCTTGAGTGAGAATACGGCGGGGTCGCGCGACCTCCTGGCAGAGTGGGGGTTGAGCTTTCTCATTGAAACCGGAAAAGAAACCATCTTATTTGACACCGGCAAGACCATATCTACCGCGCATAACATTGATAACCTCGGCATCAAATTCAGTAAAATCAGCAAGATAGTGCTGAGCCA
>JBARQF010000082.1:0-2514 GCA_049643605.1 Dehalococcoidales bacterium | reverse complement strand
GTGGTACTGCCCCACTATAACCTATGTCTACAAATTTACCACCGAGCAAGGCGCCCCACATTGCTTCACCTGCCTGCACGGTCAAAGCGCCAAACAATTGGAAAAAGAATAACCCGGTGCCGATAATATTGACCAGCGCCCTTTTGCGCGGCGAAAGGCGGGTATAGATGAAATCCACTCTGATATGCGAGTCAAGCAGTTGAGCATAGGCCCAACCCAGAACGACAATGGCACTGCCCAACATACGGAGAGAACCGAACCCCCATTGCGTTGGCGCGTTAAACACATATCGGGAGACAACTTCATACAGGATGACCCCAATCAGAACGGCGACAAGCCAGCTGGATATAGATGCTGCTCTCTCATTCAGCGCGTCAATGGCGCGCAATATCCTCTTTATCATTACAACTTAAACTTTGATAAGGGTTGCCAGTATGCAGGCGGAGATTGACTTGGCTGGCTCCAGTATTAAAGTATATTATAATTGATGCTCAGAGTGCAAAGTAATCCGCGCCGGCGCCCATCACACATCCCGGCGAAGCGCTAAACCACTGGCCAGCAGGTAAGCATCTTTACTTGGTGGTATTTGTTTGCTCAAGGCTGTGCAGCCAGCCAACTTCATCCTTCCGGACGTCCAGAATAACAAAGGTCTCGCTTTTCCTGATTCCAGGCACTTTAGCCAGGTAGTCCTTCACAAACTGCGTCAACTCGACTGACGAATGGAACCAGGTGCCAATAAAGATATCATGGTTGCCGGTGCAGAGAGAAACGTAACGTACATTGGGGCAAAGAGCCAGCGATTCTGATATCTTGTCTATGCTCCCCAGGTCAACTTCCAGGGCAATCAGGGCGATAATAGTGTACCCCAGCTTGGCCGGATTGAGTATCGCGGCAAAGGTGATGGCTCCATTCTTCTCCAGGTGCTGAATCCGGCGCCTGATGGTAGTCTCGCTGACGCCCAGTTGGCGCGACAGCTCGGCGCTGCTCTGCCGCGCATTTTTGGCCAGCTCTTCTATCAAGCGATGGTCTAACTCATCCATAATGAAATTAGTATGGCACCGGGGGCTTTCCCTGTCAAATGCTCGCAAGTCGCTCGTAGCTCATTGGCGACCCTTAAAATTATCAAAATTGATGACCGTTGTTGTTTTTGCACGCGTTTCGGCCATCAGCGGTTGAATTAATGCATTAAAGATATAGAATGCGTACCAAACAGACGTTGCTATCTAAAATACGCTTTTTTCCGCCACATTTTCGCCCTTGACATGGCAGCCAATCCGTTAATAATTAAAGTATAAAGTCTTCAGACCGACAGGTTTGTATACTGGTGACGAAGGGAGGTAAAGACAATGGTAGTAGCCCAACACATCAGCCGAGCTTACATCACCATCGACGCCGAAAAGTGCAAAGGGTGCCGTCTCTGCATCTCCGTCTGCCCTAAAGAAGTAATCGGTCTGGCCTCCCACATTAACGAGAAGGGATACTTCCCGGCCGTCGTCCTCGAAGAAAAAGCCCATAGCTGCACCGGCTGTACCGCCTGCGCCATGATGTGCCCTGACGCCGTCATTTCCGTATATCGTCACAACGCGGTACCAATCGAGTTAGTCGCCTAACCAATGACCATTTGCGGAGCGATCTAATGTCAAGTAGAACCTTGATGGCAGGTAATATTGCCATCGCTGAAGGTGCTATCTTAGCTGGCTGTCAGGCCTACTTTGGCTATCCCATTACGCCACAAAACGAACTCCTGGAACACATGTCAAAGCGGATGCCCGAAGAGAAACGGGTGTTTGTGCAGACGGAGAGTGAGTTGGCCGCCATAAACATGGTCTACGGTGCCGCCGCTGCCGGTTGCCGGGCAATGACTTCCACTTCCAGCCCCGGTTTCAGTCTGGAGCAGGAAGGCATCTCATATATGTCAGGAGCCGAGCTGCCCGGGGTAATCGTGAATGTGATGCGGGGCGGCCCCGGACTGGGCAACATCGGTGGTGCCCAGGGTGACTATTTTCAGTCGACTAAGGGCGGCGGCCACGGAGACTACCGCGTTATAAACCTGGCTCCAGCCTCAGTGCAGGAAATGATGGACCTCACCATGCTGGCCTTTGAGCTGGCGGACAAATACCACAATCCGGTGGTGGTACTGCCAGATGGTTTCCTCGGTCAGGCCATGGAACCGGTAGTGATGCGAGAGCCGGTCACGGAGCTGCCGGATAAGCCCTGGGCCATCACCGGAGCCTCAGGTCGCCCCAAGAATATAATCAACTCCTTTGATATGGAACCGGCCAATTTCCAACCCCGGGTCGAACTTCTGCTGCAAAAATTCGAAAGGATACGCCGGAACGAGGTCCGCTATGAAGGCTATAACCTGGATGATGCTTCTTTAGTGATAGTGGCCTATGGCAGCGCCAGCCGTTCCGCCCTGACCGCGATGAGAACCGCCCGCCAAGAAGGCCTGCCCGTAGGGTTGCTCCGCCCCATCACTCTCTTCCCCTTCCCCTCTGAAGCCCTCTCAAATCT
>JBARQF010000081.1:0-3435 GCA_049643605.1 Dehalococcoidales bacterium | reverse complement strand
GCACGGCGCCGTTTCGGGTTGCCTCCGAATATGTTAATATTGCCGACAGGTATGCCCGGGACAATCACTTTGGCAGGTACCGGGTGATTCCCACCTGGGGAGCCACGGAAGCTTTTCTGCCGGATGATGCCGACCTGCTCATTGAGAATACCGAGACCGGGGGGACTATCGCGCGGCATAACCTGAAGATTATCGACACTCTTTTTGAATCAACGGCCTGCATTATCGGCAACACTCGAATTAAAACAGGCTCGGCTAAGGGCGAGAAAGTGAAATCCATTGTCGAGACCATTCGCGCTGCCGTGGAGGATGCGTAATTTGAGAAAAATCGAAGGATTTGAGGCTGCCCGTAAAGCGCTGTCGCGCCTCGTGCCGGCGGAATCCTATCCGGTGTCAGACGCGTTGAAACGCAAGCTTGAGGAGATGTTTGGCACGACTGACCCGGAACAGGCGGTCAAGCTCATTATCAGCGAGGTGCGCCAGAGGGGAGATGCGGCCATTTTCGACCTGACAGCGAAGATAGACGGTATCAAACTGACCACGCTGGAAGTCCCCAGAGATGAGCTTTCTAAAGCTCGTAAAGAAGTCGGCGATGAGCTTATCTCGGCGCTGAAGCTGGCAGCGGAGCGGGTTAATGCCTTTCATACTGTCCAGAGAGATAATATATGGCACGAGCTGGTCGGTGGAGATGTCGGGCAGTTGATGAGGCCTCTGGAACGGGTCGGCATATATGTCCCGGGGGGAACGGCCTCGTATCCATCAACGGTGTTGATGACGGCAGTGCCAGCCAGGGTGGCGGGGGTGAAAGAAGTGATTCTGGTCACACCGCCGGGAAAAGATGGTGCAGTGCCGCCGGCAACGCTGGCCGCCGCCGATATTGCCGGCGTTGACCGGGTTTTCCGTATCGGCGGGGCGCAGGCGGTAGCGGCTCTGGCTTACGGTACGGAATCTGTGCCCAGAGTGGATAAGGTCTGCGGGCCGGGCAACATCTTCGTGGTTCTGGCAAAGAAACTGGTGTACGGAGCGGTGGCTATCGATGGCCTCCAGGGACCCAGCGAGGTGATGATTATCGCCGATGACACGGCGAACCCAGAATACTGTGCCGCCGACCTTCTCGCGCAGGCGGAACACGACCCGCTGGCCTCGGCGATACTGGTAACTACCTCTAGCGCGCTGGCGGAAGAAATCGACCGGGAATTGAAAAAGCAAATAACAGGCCTGTCACGCCGAGCAGTAATAGAGGAGTCTCTGAAAAGGGGCGTGATGGCGCTTGTTGACAGCCTTGATGAGGCGGTGGAACTGGCCAATTTATATGCCCCGGAGCATCTCTCTTTGATGGTCAAAGATGCTGATACTCTCCTGGGAAAGGTGGCCAATGCCGGCTGTGTGCTCATCGGCAGTGCCTCTACCGTGGTGCTGGGCGACTATATCGCCGGACCGAGCCATGTCCTGCCCACCGGCGGCACCGCCCGTTTTGGCTCGCCACTTAACATAACAGACTTCGTCAAGTTTATCAACACAATCGCTATCGACGAGGCGGGGATGAAAGAACTGGGCCGGGTGGCGGCATTGCTGGCGAGAGTGGAAGGCCTTGACGCCCACGCCCGGGCGGTGGAAAAACGCCTGGAGCTGGACTAGCCTTCAATTTCACTTTGACATTTGACATATTGTCAGCACTTGTTCAAAATGGTCATAACAGGGTTTATACCGGGTAGAGGAGAATAAATTGGCTGATTCACAGAAGAATAATACCAGGAGCTCGCTCTTGCAAAAACTGGGACCGGAACTGGACGCCGATATAGCAGGTGTGGCAGCCTTGAGCGACTGGAAAGGAACCAGGCTGGAGGAGACAGCACTGCGACTGTTGCCGCAGGCGAAATCGGTGGTGGTCCTGGCGATGGAGATTTATCCGGAAGTTCTGGACCTTACCTCTCCGGAAAGAATCACCGGGGCGGCCTCGGCGAATGATTTGTATGCCCAGCATACTAACTACATTAACGGCAGATTGTCCAAAGCGGCTTATGATGTCGCTAAAACGTTTCGCCAGAGTGGAATGAAGTCACTGCCGCTTCCGGCCGACGGTTGTCCTATGGATAACCGCTTTCAGGACGCGATGTTCTCGTACAAACACGCAGGTGAAGCGGCCGGGCTGGGCAAAATGGGCTGGCATAGTCTGCTGATAACGCCGGAGTTCGGGTCGAAGACAAGGCTTGCCTGTTGTCTCACCGAGGCAGAGCTTGAGCCCACCAGGGCGGATTTCAACAACGAATGTGCCAGCTGTGGCATATGCCTTGAGATATGCCCGGCGAAGGCGTTGCTGGAGCCGGAAACCGGCCAATCGTACGCTATTAATAAATACGCCTGCTGCTCTTTCCGAAGCGCTGCCGGCGGCTGCTCGGAGTGCATGAAACTCTGTCCCAGGGGCAGATAAGAGGGAGATAACTCATATATGTCATCGGACGATATCGTTAAATTTATCAGACCGGAACTGCAAAGCCTGGGTGGCTATTCAGCGCACACCTCGCCGGAGACCCTGGCGGGCAAGATTGATATTCCGACGGAAAAGATAATCAAGCTGGACGCCAACGAGAACCCCTATGGCTGTTCTCCAAAGGTATCACGGGCGCTGGCGGAATACCGAAAATGGAATATATACCCTGACGCGGCACAGGCCAGGCTCCGCCTTCAGTTGCAGGACTACGTGGGGGTAGATGCCGGTCGCATTGTGGCTGCCTGCGGCAGCGGCGAGTTGCTCGATGATATTCTATGTCTGTTTATCAGGCCCGGCGATGAGGTAATCAACTGCATCCCCACCTTTGATATGTACCGCACCCGCACGATTATCAACGGCGCCACGCTGGTCAATGTGCCGAGAGATGAAAACTATGCGGTCGATGTGGGCGCGGTAAAAGCGGCCATAACCCCGAAGACAAAGCTGATTATCCTGGCCAATCCGAACAGCCCCACCGGCACGGCAACACCGGAAAGCGATATTCTGGAGTTGCTGGAAGCGGGGGCGCCGGTGCTGGTCGATGAAGCTTACTACGAGTTCTATGGCAAGACGGCGGTGCCGCTGGTCGACCGGTATCCAAACCTGATGGTGCTGAGGACTTTCAGCAAGTGGGCCGGGCTGGCCGGGCTGCGGGCGGGGTACGGAATTTTCCCGCCGGAAATCGCCAGCTACCTGATTAAAATCAAACTGCCTTATAATGTGAATGTTGCCGCCCTGGTGGCGGTGCAGGAATCGCTGAAGGACGTCGATTACCTGATGGGTAATGTAAAAGCCATAATTAACGAACGGGAAAGAATGTTTCAGGAAATCGAGAAAATCGACTGGTTGCAACCATGTCCGTCACAGGCCAATTTCATTTTCTGCTCGGTGCAAAAAGGCGATGCCGGTGGACTGCAGCAGGGGCTTCAGCAGAAAGGGATACT
>JBARQF010000080.1:0-7538 GCA_049643605.1 Dehalococcoidales bacterium | reverse complement strand
GATAAAACGCTGGAATTGCTGAAAACTGCCGACGTTTTTGTGCTAAATTCCATTTATGAGGGTCTGCCCCATACTGTGATTGAGGCGATGGCCGGTTCGGTTCCGGTAGTGGCAACCGGCATACGGGGAACCGATGAGATAATCGAGGATGGCAAAACCGGCTTATTCGTTCTGGCAGACAGTGAAAAAGACCTTGCCGAGCAGATAGCCAGGCTATTTCGGGATAGAGAGCTGTCGGCGCGTTTGGCAGCGAACGCACTGTCAGTGGTAAGAGAAAAATTCACCTGGGAAATTAATCTGCCAAAGCTGGAAACAGAATTGGAAAAGGTCATAGATACGGATGTATCATAAACAGGGATTATGTAATAAAATGATGTGTAGTCTCCTGACGGAAACAGTTCGATTAGTTGTATACGGCTAGAATACAAGGGGGCAGGCAATGCAAATACCCGCAGCAAGAATTTTCTTCCCAGAGGAAGATCGGAAAGTACTCGTAAAACAAATTGATGAAATTTTAAATTCCGGACAGTTGACTTTAGGAAAGTACGGCCAAGAATTTGAGCAAAATTTTGCCGGATATATTGAAACTAAATATGCGGTAGCAGTCAATAGCGGTACAAGTGCTCTGGAGATAATCTTAAGGGCATTAGACATCAAAGCTCACTCGGTTATTGTCCCGACTAATACTTTTTTTGCCACTCCATTAGCTGTGTTGCACGCCGGGGGGGAGGTGATTTTTGCTGATGTAGAAGATAATCTCTGCCTTGATCCAGTAAGCCTTGAAAAAAGTATACAAAGCGATACCAAGGCGGTTATCGTTGTACATATTGGCGGCCTGATTACGCCGAAAATCAACGAAATCATCGAAATCTGCCGGCAACATAATTTGTACCTGATTGAGGACGCTGCACATGCTCATGGCAGCACGCTCGATGGGAAGAAAGCGGGAAGCTTTGGTATTGCCGCCGCTTTTTCCTTTTACCCGACCAAGGTCATTACCTCCGGTGAAGGAGGCATGATTACCACCAGCGAAGAGGATATTTATCAGAGGTCCACGGTTTTTAGGGACCAGGGGAAAGCCGGGTTCTACGGCAATGTGCATACCGAGCTCGGATACAACTGGAGAATGAGTGAAATCCACGCGGCAATCGGCCTATCTCAATTTCTAAGACTGGAAGAGTTCATAGCCGATAGACGTAAAGTAGCCAGAGTATACGATGGCGAACTGGACAAGATTAGCGGATTAAAACCGGTACCAATGCCTCCAGCAACAAAGACAAATTACTATAAGTACGTTGCCCTTTTGGATAAAGATATTGACCGTTCATCTTTAAAGAAAAAAATGAAAGAGAAATACAATGTCAGCCTCAGTGGTGAGGTCTACGAATTACCTTGCCATTTACAGCCGATATTAAAAAATCTCTATGGCTATAAGGGCGGGGAGTTTCCTGTGGCTGAAGATATATGCCACAGGCATATCTGTTTGCCCGTTTTTGCCACGATGACAGAAGAAGAAGCAAATTATGTAACTGGTTGTTTGATGGAGGTATTGAAATAGTGAATATTGCCGTAATAGGTGGCTCTGGATTTGTCGGCTCGCATGTTGTTGACAAGTTGATAGAAAAGCAGCATGAAGTAACAGTTTTAGACTTCATGAAGCCACAAAGGAGCGATGTCCGTCATATTTTTGTTGATATTACTGATTTATCGAAAACGGCCGTGGCGCTGACTGGCTCATACGATGTTGTCTACATGCTTGCGGCAATGGCAGACGTGAAAAATGTATACAAGAATCCTGTAGAAGCTTCGGCTATCAATATTATGGCGGTTGCCAATGTTCTGGAAGCGGCGAAAAGAAATGAAATTGGCAGAGTTATCCTCGCCAGCACAGTCTGGGTTTATGGATTCAGCGCCGAAAGAGACGTACATGAGGATACCCCGCTTAATGTTAATAAAGCTAATCATATTTATACGTCCTCTAAGGTGGCTGCTGAATTATACTGCCATAGTTATCAGAAACTATACGGGCAGAATTTTACTATTCTTCGTTATGGCATTCCTTATGGACCAAGGGCAAGAAGCGGATCGGTGATTGCCATTTTCATTCGAAAAGCGATGAACAACGAGCCACTGACGATTGCCGGCGATGGCTCTCAATACCGGAACTTCATTTATATTGAAGATTTGGCAGAAGGTAACGTGGCGGCGCTGAAAGACGTGGCGGTAAATCAAACCTACAACCTGGAAGGGAAGAGGCCGATAACGGTGAAAGAAGTGGCCGAAACGGTGAAAAAAATCGTTGCCGATGTGCCGATTGACTATCAACAGGATAGGCCAGGAGATTTCGAAGGTAAAATTGTTTCTGCCGAAAAAGCCAGGAAGGATCTTGGTTGGGAGCCTAAGACTGATTTCGAGGAAGGATTAAGGAAATACTACGAATGGTATAAGAAATATCGTATGGATAAGAAATAAATCATGACAACCACGGGAAAAAATGTGACTATTCACGACTCGGTAACAATTTACGGTCCAGTGACCATTGGCGATGGCTGCTATATTGGAGAAAACACCATAATCGGTTACCCGGCCAGAAAAGAACTGATCCGATTAATCAAAAAGGGCGCGTCGCATTTTGAACGAACGGATGGCGTGGAGAGCTTTCTTGGACGGAATGTTATTCTTCGACCCAGATGCACTGTCTACGAGGGAGTAAAGGTTGGCAACGACGTTGAATTTGGGACTGATGCACTGGTGCGCGAAAATACGGTAATCGGTGATGACACCATCATCGGTTCCAAGGTAGTAATCGACGGGTATAGCCAAATTGGAAACAGAACACTATTGCATACTAATGCCTATATCTGCCCGTATTCCACTATCGAAGACGATGTGTTCATTGGTCCTGGTGTTGTGTTCACTAATGACAAATATGCAAACCGGATGCAGGTAAAGCTGAAAGGCCCAATTATCAAAGACGGGGCATGTATCGGTGCCGGCGCCATAATCTTACCAGGGGTAACCGTGGCAGAAGGCTCGCTTATAGGGGCCGGGGCGGTGGTTACTAGAGACACCGAACCGCATACTGTTTATGTTGGGAATCCGGCACAAAAACTGAAAAAAATCTCTGAAATTATAATCACAGATAAATTTGGAGATGCTTAACTGCCGGTGAAAAAGCGCCTAATAGTATTATGGGCCGCACCAGAAAGAATATCTTTTCCTCTCGATGTATCCCTGTCGACCAAATATGAGTTATTGAGTAAACATGTCGAGGCTCATGTTCTGGTATGGTCAGATGGTTATAAACTGAAGACCAGGCGACTGAATTCCACCTATTTTTACCTGATACCACAATTCAGAAATTTATTCCTGTTACGAATTATGTTAGTGTATCCGTTCATACTTTATCCCTTTACATTCTGGTTGCTTATCAGTAAGAAAATTGACGTCGTTCTCATCAGGCCAGGGCTTCAAGGTATAATAAGCGCCTTAGTTAAGCGGTGTTCTTTTCTATTTGGGACCAGTTTCAGCCTCTTAGTTGAAGCATTTGGAGACTGGATTGAAGTACCGCTGACAAGTACCAGTAAATGGTTGAGGTGGCTGTATCGTCGTTTCCTAGAAATGATTAGTAAATTTAGTCTGACGTCCGCAGATATGCTTCGTGCCGAGTCGGTATCAACCATGAATAAGATGAGGAAATTTGCTCCTCTAAAGCCGTATTCCATATTTCCGCGGGTGCATTTGGAACTCTTCCTTGACTTAAACGTAAAGCCCACGACGAAAGATTCAAACACATTTACTGTCCTTTATGTTGGCGAACTTATCAAGCTCAAGGGAGTAAACCATTTGCTAACTGCCTTTCAACGCGTTTATCGTGAATACAGTCAGGTTAAGTTGACTATTATTGGGGACGGTGAATGCAGAACGGAACTCGCCAGGATGTCGGAAGAGATGGGCATTGCTGATAACGTTGATTTCACTGGCTTTCTTAAGCCAGAAAAAGTGAAGGAACATATGCTAAAATCAGATGTGTTGGTATTACCATCCATGACTGAAGGCTTGCCCAGAGTAATTATTGAAGCTATGGCCGTGGGTTTACCCATAATAGCTACTGACGTTGGCAGTGTAAAGGAACTGGTGAAAGATGGTGAAAACGGTTTCCTTGTTAAACCAATGGATATTGATGCTTTAACGAAAACGATTCTGAATCTGACGGGTAATCGGGAACGGGCTAAAAAAATGGGCTCTAAGAGCCAGCAATTAGTTCAGAAAGCCGGTGACCTGTATACTATGGAAGGTTACGCTCGAAGATATATAGACACGTTGTATAAAGTATCAAAAATGAAACACCGCAACAATTAGTGGCATAATGCTCTGGTTAATTACTGATATTGATACCGAATTTGATTGCATGCGCTTCCCCGACAGGCCGAAGTACACTGGCGACCCCGGTTTGACAGAAGGCGTTCCAAATTTACTTGATTGTTTCGCTAAATATGACATCCGGGCTACCTTCCATATTCAGGAGCAGAGCAGTCCAGACCGGAGTATTTTGTGCCAGTACCCCAAGGTATACGAGCTGGTAAGTGAGTATGGCCAGGAGGTTTCACTCCATGTGCATGTTAAAGAGGCCGGCTATCAAGCCCGCCGGAATGAAATATCCGCCGCGTTTAACAGGCTGAAATCAAACGGGTACACCGTATCTGCTTTCCGGGCAGGATGGTATTTCAGTAACGAGAACACGATTCAAATCCTGGAAGAGCTGGGCATCGCCTATGATTGTTCACCGTTAAAGAGTTCCGTAGTAGGCTCAGTTAGATGGTATGATATTCCAGATTCACCGTATCACCCCAGTTATCGTGATGCTACCAAAACAGGAAACGCTAAAATTCTCATGATGCCTGTAACCGATGTCAGACTCGGTATTGCGATTCATAAAAAGGAAAGCCATGAACTGGAACTTATGAAACGCGGTACAGAAATGCTGGTTTCGCTATCAGAAGAAATGAAAGAGCCGGTTATCCTTTATTTCACCACTCATTCGTGGAAACCCATTGAAGCTGATGGTTCCGGACCTAGAGCCTGGGAGGTTCAAAGGCGGAACGAATATTTCAGTTTCCTGGCCCAATACCAGATGAAGTCGCTCACCGTTAGTGAGGCCGGAAAACTGTGGCAGGAAGGTGATTATAAGCCGTATTTTTTAAATCTTCCTGACCTGCTTGGCAGCTATCGGTCTCCATTCAACCCACTTCGACATTTCTGGCTGGTTAAAAACGTGCTATCCCGCCTTTATACGTTAAAATATCATATATCGGGGGAACCTTAGGACTGAAGCGATGAAAATGATTGTAATTGGCCTGGACGGCGCTTCTTTTGATTTAATTAATCCGTGGCTTAAGGCCGAGAAATTACCCAATCTAAATCGACTAATAACCAACGGGGTAAGAGGAAGTTCAAAAAGTTGTCTGCCGCCGACCACCTCACCAAACTGGAAGTGTTATTCCACCGGTAAGAACCCCGGAAAGCTGGGAATATTCTGGTGGGAAAACATTGATTTAGTGAATCGGCGTATATATATCCCCGCAAATCGTGCCCAAACCAGGGAGTTGTGGGATTACCTCTCGAAAAGCGGAATGAAAACAGGCGTCATCAATATGCCGTTGACCTACCCGCCAAAGCAGGTTAATGGATTCCTGATTGCCGGTGGCCCGGATGCTCAGGACAGGCATTTCACTTATCCCGTTGAACTGGAATCGAGGCTCAAGAAAGAGTTTAAATATGAGGTCCATCCCGCGATAAGGTCGGACTGGAGACGATCGGATGAGGCAATTTCAAGACTTATGGCTTTGATGGAAAAGCGGTTTTTGGTTGCCAAAACTCTGGCGAAGGACTATGAGCTCGATTTTCTCCACCTGACTATTTTCTACATAAATAGTCTGCATCATGACCGTTGGAATGATAAGGTCGTAGAACGGGCGTGGGAATTGCTTGACCGCAATATTGGCATGTTAATGAGCGAATTTAAAGATTGTAACTTTATTATAATGTCCGACCACGGTACCAATGAAATTAAACAGGTCTTTTATATCAATTCCTGGCTGGAGAAGCAGGGATATCTCAAGACCAGTGGCAGTTTATGGCTTCCCAGATTATTATACCGGCTCGGTCTTAATGAACAGAGGCTGTTCACCATAGCACGAAAATTACATTTAAATAGTATCGTAAAAAGAGTCGTGCCCAAAAAATTGCGCAATAATATTCCGTCAGCCATAGGTACCATGGAGTTAGAACAGAAAGAAGATAAGGTTATTTGGGAAAAAAGCCGGGCTTTGGGCAGTGGGCAAGGGCCTCTATACCTTTTGGCAGATAACGCTGCGTTCCGAAATGAATTAATTGGTAAATTACAGAAACTGACCAATCCGACCACTGGCCTGAAAATCGCAAAACACATCTATCAAAGAGAAGATATTTATCAGGGAGATTTCCTGCCTGAAGCGCCGAGCATTATAATTGACCAATATCCACATACTCACATAAGGGGCAGTATCGGAAATAAAAACATTTTTGAGGAGCCACAGAGGTGGCGTGCCGAAAACACTACCGAGGGCATTTTTATTGCCGGTGGCCCGGCTTTTAAACAAGGAATCGAAGCTGAGAATGTTACCATCCTGGACTTGGCTCCCACCATTCTGTACCTGATGGGTGTTCCGGTGCCAGATGATTTAGACGGACGGATATTATCCGAAATACTCAAGGAAAACTCTGAACTGGCCAACAGAAAAGTAAGCCGTAAGAAATAGAAAGCAAAAGGTGATCTCAATGTGCGGTATTGCTGGCATACTGGGGCGAGGCGGAAACAAGGAACTAATCAAAAAGATGTGCAAGGCCCTTCAACACAGGGGCCCTGACGACTGGGGATACTACGCAGAGGGAGATGTATTTTTGGGTCACCGGAGGCTGAGCATTATTGACCTGTCTCCAAAAGCAAGACAACCTATCAGTAATGAAGATGGCTCAGTTCACTTGATATTTAATGGCGAAATCTATAATTTCCGTGAACTTCGTAATAAGCTTGAGCAAAAAGGACACATCTTTCGCTCAAATACTGACAGTGAGGTAATCCTGCATGCCTATGAAGATGAAGGGGAGAAGTGTCTGGAGAGCTTGAACGGCATGTTTGGATTTGCCATCTGGGATTCAAAACAGAGGAAACTCTTTCTGGTTAGAGACAGGATGGGCGAGAAACCTCTTTATTATTTCTACGATGGTGTTAATTTCGTTTTTGCCTCGGAAATAAAAGCCATTTTGCAGTGCGGTATCCGCAGGAAAGTAGACATAAACGCTCTGAACCTTTACCTGGAATTATCTTATGTTCCCAGTCCATACACCATGTTCCAGGATATCTATAAGCTCCCTCCCGCCCATTATCTGATCCTGCATGGCAGCCAACTGACTGTTCAGCAGTACTGGGATATCACCGATTTTCAGGACCTCCAAGGAAGCGAACAGTCTATCAAAGAGGAAATACGAGAGAGATT
>JBARQF010000079.1:0-18254 GCA_049643605.1 Dehalococcoidales bacterium | reverse complement strand
AACCCCTTATGGTCATAATAGTTACGGTGGTTACGCGACCAGTGAAAGCTGCACCATGGGTGCTCCGTCACCAAGTCTGGGGCCCAGTTTGACAATGCGGGTGTAACCACCGGGTCGCTCGGCGTATCGTGTGGCCAGTTCGGAAAAAACCTTGTCCGCCACATTCTTGTCATAGATGAATGTCAGTGCCTGGCGAAATGAACTCAGACTGCTTTTCTTGCCCAGGGTAATCATCTTTTCGGCAAGTCCGCGTACTTCCTTCGCCTTGATCTCGGTAGTAACGATTTTCTCATATCTGAGCAGGTCGGTCACGAGATTGCGGTACAATGCCCTGCGGTGACTGGTCGTCCTGCCCAGTTTTTTCCCAGCTACGTTATGCCTCATCTTCTGCTTCTCCGGATTGTGGTTCGCCTTCTTCTGGTATGTCTGTTGTCGTGTCTGTCTCTTCCGATGACGCTTCCTCTGGCTCTACTTCTTCTTTGATTCCACCCTGTTGCGTGAGGGACAGCCCCAGTTCCTTCAGCCTGTCCTCTATCTCATGAAACGATTTCTGTCCGAAGTTGCGCAGTTGAAGAAGGTCCTTTGCTTTTTTACTGATGAGTTCACCGACCGTGGCAACGCCGCCCCGCCTGAGGCAATTCATCGTACGCACCGAGAGGTCCAGCTGCTCCATAGGCATATTGTATTTCTCATCGGGTATTGAGAGGCGAATGAGTTGCTCTTCAGCTTTCAGCTGAGACACCTTAACGTACTCAGCGAATGGGTTAAGCTGCCCGATCAGGATGCCGGCAGCGCGGCTGATGGCGTCAACTGGAGTTGTCGTGCCATCGGTCCATACTTCCAGAATCAGACGCTCGTGGCTGGTCTCGCGCCCCGCGTGAACTGACTCGATGGAGAAGTTAACCTTGCGCATTGGGGAGAAGATGGCATCAACAGGTATTGTCCCCACCGGCATGGCATCATTGGACTCGGCGGTTCGATAGCCCTCGCCCAGTTCGATGTCGAACTCCACATAGAGCCTGGCTTCTGGTGAATTAAGTGTGACCAGGTTAACCTCCGGGCTGGTAATTTCAAAGTCGGTTGATGGCTTGATATCCGCGGCGCAAATCTGCCCCTCGCCCTGCGTATCCAGGATCAGTTTTCCGGGCTGGCCGGAAAGCGGCTTTATCCGTATCGCCTTTACGTTGAGTAAAAACTCGGTGACATCTTCCTTGGCGTGAGGAATGGTGGTGAATTCATGCATGATGCCTTCAATCCGTACCTGCGTTACCGCTGCACCGGGGAGATAGCCCAGCAGCACCCGGCGCAGGGCATTGCCAAGCGTGGCACCAAAGCCGCGTTCCAGCGGCTCGGCGGTGAACCGGCCGAAGTTGTCCTCACTCTCTACACAATCGATTTTCGGTATAATTAGACGAGACAAAAGTCTCTACCTCCTTGCTCTTTATCGCGAGTAGTGTTCCACTATCGTCTTGCCGTTAAACGGGGCCTCTATACCTTCCGGTGTAGGCAGGGAAACCATCTGCCCCACCAGGGTTTTCTTATCCAGACTCAACCAGTCCGGCACCGTCTTGGCTTCAATTATCTGCGTGAGCTGTTTGTAGTATTCCGATTTGGCGCTTTCTTTTCGCCAGCCAATGGCATCTCCTTCTTTGACCAGTGCCGAAGGGACATCCGTCCGGCGGTCATTGAGCGTAATGTGACCATGGCGTACCAGCTGGCGTGCCTGGTTGCGTGAGTCAGAGAAGCCGAGGCGATATACGATGTTGTCCAGCCGCCTCTCCAGCAGGATGAGCAGATTATCGCCGGTTACTCCTGCCTGTCTCTCCGCCTCGGCAAATGTTTTCCGGAACTGTCTCTCCATCATGCCATAGCTGTAGCGGGCTTTCTGTTTCTCGCGCAACTGCATGCCGCGGTCAGATATTCTCGGCCGCCTGCGGGGCTGCATTCCCGGGGGCTTGGGACGCTTATCTATGCTGCACTTGGGTGTGAAGCACCGGTCGCCCTTCAGGAAGAGCTTTTCGCCGCTGCGGCGGCACATTCGACATACTGCGCCAACGTATCTTGCCATTTTTCCTCTCTTCTACACTCGTCGTCTTTTAGGTGGGCGGCAGCCGTTATGGGGGATGGGGGTAACATCTTTGATGCCCGTAATGTAAAGCCCTGAACTCTGCAGGGAGCGGATAGCTGCCTCGCGACCGCTGCCCGGGCCCTTCACGTAGACTTCAACCTGGCGCAGGCCGTGCATCATAGCTTTACGTACCGCCTCGCGAGCTGCCATCTGAGCGGCGTATGGAGTACCCTTACGGGAGCCCTTGAAACCGGAAGTACCGGAGCTTCCCCACGCAATCACGTTGCCCTGGGGGTCGGTAAGGGTAACCAGGGTATTATTGAACGTAGATTGGATATAGGCTCTTCCTGCCGGGATATTCTTACGTTCTCGCCGCCTTGTTCTCGCTCGCTTCTTCTGTGCCATAAAAGACTCCTTATCTTAATCCTGCTTATTTCTTAGCCATGCCTCTTCGCTGGCCCCTGCCGGCCACTGTCTTGCGTTCACCACGCTGGGCGCGGGCATTGGTTCGGGTACGCTGTCCCCTCGCCGGCAGATTACGGCGGTGCCGGCTGCCGCGGTAGCTGCCAATTTCGATGAGGCGCTTGATGTTCATCTGAACCTCGCGCCTGAGTTCACCTTCTACTTTGTATTGCTTGTCAATAACCTCACGGAGGCGATTGACCTCATCTTCAGTAAGCTCGCTTACCTTGGTATCCGGATCGACGTTGAGCTGGCCCAGAATCCTGCGGCTCAGGTGAGGACCAATACCGTAAATATACTGCAGGGATATCCAGGTGTGCTTGTCTCTCGGTATGTCCACTCCAGCAATTCGTGCCATGCTACTGCCTCCTTATCCCTGGCGCTGTTTGTGCTTCGGGTTGGAGCAGATGACTCTGACCACCCCGTGCCGTTTCACCACCTTGCACTTGTCACAGCGTACTTTCGCTGATGCTTTAACTTTCATGATATTATAACCCTAACCTTACTTAAACCGATAGACTATCCGGCCGCGACTGAGGTCATATGGCGACAACTCCACCAGCACCTTGTCCCCGGGTAGAACCCGGATGTAGTGCATACGTATCTTGCCGGAGATATGGGCCAGCACAGCGTGCCCATTCGCCAGTTCAACACGAAACATCGCATTCGGTAGCGCTTCCAATACCGTTCCTTCTACCTCAATCGTCTCTTTCTTAGGCATTCACTTCTTTGGTCAGCACCTCAGGTTCGCCGTCAGTAATGGCGATGGTATGTTCGAAGTGTGCTGAAAGGCTATTATCATATGTGCAAACGGTCCACTGGTCATCGCCAACACGTGTGCGCCAGTCGCCGGCATTCACCATCGGTTCGAGGGCGAGGGTCATTCCTTTTTTCAGTACCGGCCCCGAGTCAGGCAGGCCGAAATTGGGTATCTGCGGCTCTTCATGCATGTCGCGGCCGATGCCATGACCCGTATACTCCCGAACTACTTTATAGCCATTTCGCTGCAGCTCGACATAGTCTTGAATGGCGTATGAGACATCACCGAGCCTGGCTCCGACATAAGCGGCTTTAGTCCCGGCTTCCAGAGCGCCTCTGGTGGTGTCAATGAGTTCTTTAGCTTTTTTAGTTATCCTGCCCACACCGACTGTTATCGCGGCATCACCCTGAAAACCGTCGAAAATGGCGCCGAAATCAAGGGATACAATGTCGCCTTCGCGCAGCACCCGCTTTCCCGGTATGCCGTGCACTATCTCTTCGTTTATGGAAACGCAGAGGTTGGCCGGAAAGCAGCGGTAGCCCTTGAATGATGATTTAGCACCCCGTTTTTCCAGCTCTGTGGCGGCTATGGTATCCAGTTCTTTCGTTTCCATTCCCGGTCTGATTTGTTCCCCTATTGTTTTTAATATCATCGCGACGATTCTGCCAGCCTGGCGCATGGCCGCGATTTCATCTTCAGTTTTAATGATAATCGTCATCGAGTGACCAGTTTCTCCTCGGGAAGGGCGGCCACGATTCTTCGTGTCACCTCTTCCACGCTGCCTTCTCCTTCAACTGTCATTAGCGTGCCTTGGCGGCGGTAGTAATCAATGAGCGGTGCCGTCTCGGCAAAATATACGTCGAGTCTTTTTTTAACCGTTTCCGGTTTATCATCGGGGCGCTGGTAAAGCTCACCCCCGCATTTATCGCATTTGCCCTCCATTCCGGGAGGGGAATTAGCCATATTGTACACCGCCTGGCACTGTCGGCAGAGCCAGCGGCCGCTCAATCTTTTAATCAGCTCCTCTTCCGGTACCTTGATGTAGATAACTTTATCAATTGTTTTTCCCTGCTCGCCTGTAGCGCCGTCCAGTGCTTCCGCCTGCGGCAGGTTGCGGGGGAAACCATCCAGAATGACCCCATTCTCGCTGTCAGGAGCGGATAGCCGTTCCATGACCATCTGTATGGTTATCTCGTCGGGAACCAGTGCTCCTTTTTCCATATAGGTCTTCACCTGCTTCCCCAGTTCCGTTCCCTGCTCCAGTGCCTGCCGGAAAAGGTCGCCGGACGAAATATGGACCATATTCAATTTTTGGGCGACCATCGAGGCCTGCGTTCCCTTGCCGGCCCCGGGTGCTCCCACAAAAACTATATTATACAACTTTTACCCCTACCTGATAAAGCCTTCGTATCTGCGCATCACAAGCTGCGCTTCAAGCTGTTTCATGGTGTCCAGTACCACGCCCACCATAATGAGCAGTCCCAGGCTGGAGAGCTGTATGACCTGGACATTGGTTATATTCCGGGCGACGAAAGGCATGACCGCTATGCAGGCAAGGAACAGAGCCCCGCCCCAGGTGATGCGGTTGATGACACTATTGAGGTAACTGGCGGTGTTTTTACCCGGTCGGATGCCGGGAACAAACCCCCCCTGCCGTTGCAGGACGCCGGGCAGGTCCTGTTGCTGGTAAATCACCATGGTGTAGAAGAACGCGAAGCCTACTGCCATCGCGAAGTAAAGTCCCCAGTAGAACAGCCCCATGGGCAACGCGGCGGTGGGGTCGAACAGCTTCATGACCCAGTCGGCAAAGTTGGGCTCATTCGGGTTGGCAAAGTAGCTGGCCACGATTCCCGGAAACAGGACAATTGACATGGCGAAGATGAGCGGAATCATGCCGGCCGCGTTTACCCGGAGCGGAATATGGGTGGTCCCGGAATGACGGTACATGCGCCCGCTACGGAATACGCTCTTGGCGTACTGTACCGGAATGCGGCGGTGTGCCTCGGTGAAGATGACTATAACCATGATGGTGAGGACTACGATAAGTACATAGGTAGCCAGGCCAATAAAATTCTCCCTGGCCAGGAAACCCTGCCCGATCATTTGCGGCAGCTGGGCCACAATGCCACCGAAAATAATGATGGATATACCGTTGCCGATGCCGTATTCCGTAATCTGCTCACCGAGCCATACCAGGAACAGGGTGCCGGCCACCATGGACAGCACCATCGTTGCCATTAACAGAGGTTCCGCGCTGGATAGCACCCCCTCGCGTTGCAGGTAAATGAGCTGCCCGTAGCCCTGAACGGAGGCCAGAGGTACCACCAGCCAGTGGGTAATGAGATTTATTTTATTTCTCCCTGTTTCACCTTCCCGGGAAAGGGCTTGAAGTCGTGGTATCACCGGCACCAGAAGCATCATGATAATGGATGCGGTAATGTAGGGATAGACGCCCATCGCGGCTATACTGAGCCGCCTCATGGCGCCGCCGCTGAACATGTCCAGCATGCCGAGCAGGGCATTGCGTTCAAACAACGCCTGCAAAGCATTCTGGTCCACTCCCGGTACGGGCACATGAGCGATAAAGCGGAAGATGACCAGGATGCCCACGGTGATAAGTATGCGGCGTCTCAAGTCCGGCAGGCTGAAGGCGTCCATCATGGCCTGGACGAGGCGCGGCTTACTTGTCCTGGCCCGCATAATCCACCTCCTCGACTTTACCGCCGGCAGCCTCTATCTTGGCTTTCGCAGCCGTGGAAAACTTGTTTGCCTTGACGGTAACCGCGTGACCGACCTCTCCATTGGCCAGAATTTTAACCGGATGCTTTAACGTTTTCACCAGACCAGCAGCGTGAAGCTTTTCGGGCGTGACCTCACTGCCCTCAGCGAACGTATTCAGCTTGGCCACATTAACAATGCTGTATTCCTTGCGGAAAATGTTGACAAAGCCGCGCTTCCGGGGCAGGCGTTTTATCAAGGGCAGCTGACCACCCTCGAAGCCCGGGCGCATCTTGTTACCACTGCGGGACTTCTGGCCTTTCAGGCCGCGCCCGGCATAGGTGCCGTAGCCGCTGGCATTGCCACGTCCCACCCTCTTCCGCTCTTTCTTGGAAGATGGTGGTGGTGCGATATCATTTTGCCTCACTTGCTTCCTCCACCTTGACGAGATGTCTTACTTTATTAATCATACCCCGCAGGGACATAGAGTCATCATGAGTAACGCTCTGGTTCAGCCGGTGAAAACCGAGCGTGTCCAGCGTGCGTTTCTGCGCTTCATTATAGCCGATAGCGCTTTTTATCCAGGTAATGCGCAGTTTAGCCACCTGATTCCGCCCCCTCTTCAGTGACTGTTGCCTTGCGTCGGGCAACCTCTTCCTTCGGGTCCCTGAGCTGACTGAGGCCGAGCATGGTTGCCTTGGCCACGTTGATACGGTTGTCGCTGCCCAGCGACTTGGTCAAGATATCCCTGACGCCGCAGGCCTCGAGTACGGCACGAACGCTCCCGCCAGCAATCACGCCGGTGCCCGGATTGGCCGGTTTGAGCAGCACTCTGGCGGCACCGAACTCAGCGATAATTTCATGCGGTATGGTACCACCAGTCATAGGAACCTTTATCAGGTTTTTCTTGGCGGCGACACCGCCCTTGTTTATTGCGGCTGGTACCTCATTGGCTTTGCCAATTCCCAGCCCAACGTGACCGTTGCCATCACCGGTGACCACCAGTGCGCTGAACCGGAGGCGTTTCCCGCCCTTCATTACCTTGGCTACACGGTTGATATACATGAGACGGTCATTCAGAGCCAGGTCGATAGCGTCTATTCGGCTAATCATTTGCTGATATTGTTCTGCCATTTCAATATTCCTTTAAAATTTCAGGCCACCTTGCCGGGCTGCCTCGGCCAGGGCTTTGACCCTGCCGTGATATTTGTAGCCACCCCGGTCGAAGGCGATCTCATTAATGCCTTGGCTCAAAGCTCTTTTCGCAATCGCAGTGCCGACTATTTCCGCCTGGCCTGATTTCGATTTGCCATCCATCTGAGCTCTGGTATCCGGGTCAAGGCTCGAGGCAGTAGCCAGTGTATGCCCCTTTGTGTCATCGATGACCTGTGCGTAAATATGGTTCAGGCTGCGGAATACACAAAGTCGGGGCTTGTTCGGCGTGCCCTTTATTTGCATCCTTACCCTTTGGTGTCGCTGATATCGTGCCGCTCTCGTTGTTTTTGTGGTCATGGCTATTTCTTCCCGATAACCTTGCCGGCCTTACCCGGCTTGAGGTGGATTATCTCTCCAGCATATCTGACCCCTTTGCCTTTATAAGCATCAGGAGGGCGAATTTTCCTAATTCTGGCTGCCATCTCACCCACCGTTTCCTTATTGATTCCAGCAACCGTGATACGGTTGTTGCCCTCGACGGAAAAGGTGATGCCGGGCAGCGGTTCCACTTCAACGGTGTGGGAGAAGCCGACGCGGAGCACCAGCTTTTCCCCGGCTTTTTCCGCACGGTAGCCCACGCCGACGATATCCAGTTGTTTTTCAAAGCCGTTGCTCACGCCGGCCACCATATTATTGATGAGGCTTCGTGTCAGACCATGCTGCGAGCGGTGTTCCGGGTTGTCGCTGGGTCTGGTCAATACTAACTTATTATCCTCCTCGGTAACGGATATCTCCGGGTTGATGACGCGGCTGAGTTCACCTTTCGGGCCGGTCACCTTTACCTGGTTTTCCTTGATGGCTACCGTTACCCCTGAGGGTATGGCTATTGGCATTCGTCCTATTCTTGACATGTGTTGTCACTCCGGTTTCTGATTACCAGACAAAGCAAAGCAGTTCTCCTCCGATACCCTGGCGCCAGGCCTGCTGGCCCGTTCTCACTCCCTTGGAAGTGGAGACGATGGCAATGCCCAGTCCGCTAAAGACGCGTGGTATTTCCTTCCCCCCGACATAAACCCTCAATCCGGGCTTGCTCACCCGTTTCATGCCGGCTATCGCCGGTTTATTACGGTCATGGTATTTCAGCTGGACTTTAATCACCCGCTGTGGCGTTTCCCGAATCACCTCATAGTCGGTGATGAAGCCCTCTTCCTTCAGAATTCGGGCGATGGAGAGTTTCAGCCGTGATGAGGGCATCAGCACCTGCTCGTGCTTGGCCATAAGGGCGTTCCGTATTCTGGTTAGCATGTCGGCAATTGGGTCAGAAACAGTCATATTATCCCCTCTGTTTTTCTACCAGCTTGATTTTCTCACTCCTGGAAGCTGACCGACCAGTGCCAGTCGGCGGAAACAGATTCGGCACAGGCCAAACTGGCGGATGTAAGCACGCGGCCGCCCGCACAGATGGCAGCGGTTGCGCTGCTGTACCTTGAATTTGGTCGGCCTTCCTGCTTTGACGATTTTCGATTTTTTTGCCATTCCTACTCCGTTCCATCCTTGGCAAAAGGCATGCCGAGCAGCTCGAGAAGATGCCTGCCTTCTTCATCGGTCTTTGCCGTGGTGGCGATTGCTATTTCCAGACCACGCAGCTTTTCTATCTTGTCGTAGTCTATTTCCGGGAACGCGATCTGCTCTTTAAATCCCAGAGTATAATTACCGCGGCCGTCAAATGCGGTTGGAGATACTCCGGAAAACTCGCGCATCCGGGGCAGGACCGCGTTAATCAGTCGGTCAAGGAATTCATACATCCGTTCGCCACGGAGGGTTACCTTCATACCGATAGGCATCCCTGTCCGCAGTTTGAAGGCGGCGATTGACTTCCGGGAACGGGTGATAACCGGGTGCTGCCCGGAAATGGCGGACAGCTCAGCCTCGGCCGACTCCAGGGCCTTGGCATTCTGAATCGCCTCACCGAGGCCGATATTGAGCACCACTTTAATCAGGTGCGGTACCTCCATGATATTACGGTATTCGTGGCGCTCCATCAGGGCGGACACCACTTCTTTCTGATATTTCTCCTTCAACCGCGACATCTAGTCAATCACCTCTTTACACTTGTGGCATATCCTTACCTTTCTTCCATCATCGAGAAAGGTGAAGCCCACGCGAGTGGGGCGGTTACACTTTCCGCACAGTAACATGACATTGGAAGCGTCAATCTGCGCCTCCAGGTCAATAATACCGGCCTGCCTGGCCTGCCCCCGTGCGCGGGCGTGCTTTTTGATGAAGTTGACCCCGTCCACGATAAGCCGGTTTTTCTTGGGATAGGCAAAGCGCACCTTGCCTGTTTTCCCCCTGTCCTTGCCGGCCATTACCTGCACCGTATCGTTCTTTCTAATCTTCATTATCATTTACCTTTAAAGGACTTCCGGCGCCAGAGAAATTATCTTGGTGAAGTCTTTATCCCTCAATTCCCTGGCTACAGGCCCGAAGATTCGGGTTCCTCGCGGATTGTTTTTGTCGGTCAGTATTACCGCGGCGTTTTCGTCGAACCTGATATATGAGCCATCAGGGCGCCGGTAGGGTTGGGCGGTACGTACTATCACCGCCCGTACCACATCGCCCTTTTTCGTGGCGGCATTGGGAATGGCCTTTTTCACCGAGGCGACGATGATATCGCCAACCCGGGCGTACCTCTTTCTCGTGCCACCGAGCACATTGATGCACATTATTTCCCGGGCTCCAGTGTTGTCCGCGGCTCTTAATCTGGTGTAAGACTGAATCATGGTATTAAACCTCGATGGTTATGATATCTCCTGTGGTAGAATCTCGGCGACCTCTCCCTTGGTGATTATCTCGGCGACGCGCCAGTGCTTGTGTCGGGAGAGCGGCCGGGTCTCCACAATCCTGACCCTATCTCCTATCCGGCACTCGTTTTTTTCATCATGAGCCTTATATTTGGTCGCCCAGGTTATGGTCTTTCGGTACTTCGGAAAGCGTTTGAGCGTGTTGACGGAGATCACCACCGTCTTATCCATACGATTGTTGATTACGCGTCCAATCATGGTTTTACGCTTCTCTTCCATGGCGTTATCTTATCTCCAGTTCTCTTTCTCTCAGTATGGTTCTAATCCGGGCAACCCGCTTTTTCACCATCGGCAGCTCGCGGTGGTTCACCAGCTGTCTCGTGGCCACCCGGAAACGCAGGTTAAGCAACTCCTGCTTTGAGTCTTCCAGTTGCTTTTTCAGGTCTTCCGTGCTTAATACTCTGAATTCATCAACCCTGACCATTGGCCAATTCCTTTATACTATCATTGCTGCTGAGCGGCAACCGTCTCCCGGACCACGAACTTGGTGGCAACCGGGAGCTTGTGTGAAGCCAGGCGTATTGCTTCTTTGGCGGTTTCTTCGCCAACGCCCGCCAGCTCAAACATTATTCTCCCCGATTTAACCACGGCTACCCAGTGGTCGGGAGCGCCCTTGCCGCTTCCCATACGGGTCTCCGCCGGCTTCTTGGTGACCGGCTTATCCGGATAAATGCGTATCCAGACCTTGCCACCACGGCGGAGATAACGGGTAATGGCGCGCCGCGCGGCCTCAATCTGCTCTGCCTTTATCCAGGCCGTCTCCAGTGCCTGCAGGCCATAATCACCGAAAGTTGTGGTATTGGCTGAATGGGCACTGCCTCTGCGGTGTCCTTTATGTGATTTGCGATATTTAACCCGTTTCGGTTGTAGCATTTTTTTCCTCGTCTTCGGTTACGTTGACAGCTTCTGCCTCAGCGGCAGTGTCGCTGGTTGGTTTCTTTTTTCGGCTTCGTTTAACGGTCGCCTTCGCCGGTTTTTCCTCGACCTTCTCTCCGGCAACCACATCGGTGGTTTCTGCAGGAGCGGCCTCTTTCTTTTCTGCCGGCTTGGTGGCTCTGGTTCTCCGTTTGGCGGCTGGCTTCTCTTCGGCTGTTACCTCAACCGTCTCCTCAGCCGTGGTCTCAGCCGGTTTTTCCTCGGCGGTGGCGGCGGCTTTTTTCCTGCGTGATGGTTTGGCCGGTGCCTCTTCAGTTTTTTCTTCGGCGACTGCCTCCGTAACTACTTCAGCCTCCGCTTCTACCGGGGCTTCCTCGGGTGCGATTTCCGCGGTGGCTTCGGCGGTCACTTCGGCTGCTGGCTCGGCCATTTCCGCAGGCACACCTTCGATGGCCAGTTCCTTGGGCTCGGGAAGGACCTCGCCTTTGAATATCCATACCTTAACGCCGATTCTTCCCAGCGTGGTGCGCGCTTCGGTCAAGCCGTAGTCGATGTCCGCCCGCAGCGTATGTAGTGGAACCCGCCCTTCGTGCATTGTCTGGCGCCGTGCGATTTCAGAATCGCCCAGCCTGCCGGAGCAACTGACCCTTATTCCCTTGGCGCCAGCCTGTATGGTGCGGAAAATCGCCTGTTTCATCGCTCTCCGGTAGGCGATGCGGCGCTGAATTTGCTCTGCAATCGCTCGGGCAACGAGCATGGCATCCAGTTCCGGCTGGCGGATTTCCTGGATATTAAGTCTAACCTTTTTACCGATGAGTTTTTCCAGATAGGCGCTTAGTTCGTCAACGCGCTGTCCACCCCGCCCGATGACAATGCCGGGACGGGCGGTATGGATGGTAACCGCCACCTCTTTCGCCTGCCGGTCAATCTCCACGAGGGATATCGCGGCATCCGCATACTTGGACTGGATTGCCCCCCGCAGTTTCAGGTCTTCCTGCAGAAACTCGGCGTAATGCTTATCGGCATACCACTTGGCCTGCCAGTCCTGTATGATGCCAATTCTAAAGCCTATCGGATGAACCTTGCGTCCCAATTAATTATGCCTCCTCATCGGCAACAATAACCGTTATGTGACTGGAGCCCTTCCGCACGGGGCTGGTTCGACCGCGCGCCCGGGGATGGAATCGTCTCAGTCTTGGTGCCTCATTGGCGTAAATACTGATGATTTTCAAATCTGACGGTGTCATCTGGTAATTATTCTCCGCATTGGCCGCGGCGGACTTTACCGCCTTGGCAACCACCCGGGCATTCGGCGACGGAGCGAACTTGAGCAGTGTCAGCGCTTCATCCACCGTTTTGCCCCGGACCATATCTATCAACAGGCGTACCTTACTCGCTGCTATCCCTGTGTCTTTGGCAAAAGCTCGTACCTGCATTTTATACTTTACCTTTAATCAACCTATCGACTTCTTACCTGGCTGGTTCTCTCCGACCTGGCGACATGACCGCGGAAGGTTCGGGTCAGGGCGAACTCGCCAAGCTTGTGTCCCACCATGTTCTCGGTGATGAAGATGGGCACGTGCCTGCGACCATCATGTACGCCAACGGTCAGGCCCACCATCTGCGGTAGTATGGTGGATGAGCGTGACCAGGTTTTGATGACCGCTTTCTGCCCGGACTTGATAACGGCCTCCACCTTCTTCATCAGTTTGGCATCAATATATGGCCCTTTTTTAACTGACCGTGACATTGGTTAACCTCTACCTGCCTTTTCTTCTTTTTACAATCAATTTATCTGATGCTTTTTGCTTGCGGGTGCGGTAGCCGAGTGCCGGTTTACCCCAGGGTGTTTTCGGGCCAGGCATTCCTATCGGGCTTCTGCCTTCGCCACCACCGTGGGGGTGGTCTCGCGGCGACATTGCCGAACCCCTCACCGTGGGCCGCCAGCCCATCAACCGCTTGCGCCCCGCCTTGCCAAGCTCAATATTCTGGTGGTCTGCATTCCCCACCTGGCCAATGGTTGCCATGCAGTCGCCGCGAACGCGCCGCATTTCTCCGGAAGGCATGCGTATCAGGGCATACTCGTCTTCCTTGACCATCAGCTGCGCCGCAGTGCCGGCGCTTCGTACCATCTGTCCGCCCTTCCCTTTCTCCATCTCAATGTTATGGACGAGGGTACCGCTTGGGATAACCTTCAGCGGCAGCGCATTGCCCGGCTTTACTTCGGCATCCGGGCCTGATGTGACCGTATCGTCGATGTTCAGCCCAATAGGGGCGAGGATATACCGCTTATCTCCGTCAGCGTAATAAATAAGCGCAATTCGGGCGGAGCGGTTCGGGTCATACTCAATCGCCGCTACTCTGCCTGGCACGCCGGTTTTGTCCCGCTTGAAATCAATAACGCGGAGTTTCCGTTTTGCGCCGCCACCGCGGTGGCGAACGGTCATTCTCCCCTGGTTATTGCGCCCACCTCGCTTCTTCAGCGGCTCGGTAAGGGATTTTTCCGGCTTGTCCTTGGTTATCTCTTCAAATGTGGCGCTGCTCATCCCCCGCCTGCCGGGCGAGGTTGGGCGGAATACCTTGATGGCCACTTAATATCCCCCTTTTTCCATTCTAAACACCTTCAAAGAATTCTATTTTATCGCCGTCTCTCAGGGTGACGAGCGCTTTTTTCCAGGGTGGAGTGTTATATAGGCGCCTGCCAATCCTTTTTGTCTTTCCGGCAACCCTGATAATATTCACGTTAATTACTTTCACCCGAAAGGCTTTTTCCACGGCCTGCTTTATCTGAGGCTTGTTCGCCTCTTTGGCCACTTCAAAAGCGTATTTATTCTGCACCTGCAGTATGGTACTTTTCTCCGTCACCAGTGGACGCTGTAAAACGTCAAACAGATGCATCTTTTACCTCTTCCACCGCTTTTTCTTCCCAGAGCTCTTCCACACGGCGTAGCGCGGACACCGTTATCAATAGCATCTTATGAGAAAGAATGTCAACCACATTGAGCAGATTGGCTGGCATTGTCTTGATTCCTTTGATATTGCGTGCTGCTTTTATCACGTGCTCCTCCGGCCCGGCAGTTACGACCAGCGCTGAGGAGTCGGCACCGAGAGTATTTAGAATCTGTGCCATATATTTCGTCTTTGGTTCAATCTTCAGTTCCTGCACTACTTTTAATTCTTCATCCTTCGCCTTGGACGAGAGAACGCACTTCAAGGCCAGGCGGCGCATTTTCTTTGGTGTGTCCTGGCGGTAATCCCGCGGCCTTGGCCCGAAAATAATGCCTCCTCCCCGGCGTGTGGACGCCCGACGACCACCTGCCCGTGCCATACCGGTGCCCTTCTGGCGAAATATCTTCCGGCTGCTGCCCCGGACCTCACCTCTGGTCTTGGTTGAGGCGGTACCCTGGCGAGCGTTCGCCAGTTGCCCGACCATGACCTGGTGCACCACGCCTTCGTTGAAAGGCACGGCAAAGACCTGGTCGCTGATTTCAATATGGTCAACTACTTCGCCGGTGAGGCTGTGGACTGGTACCTTCACTTCCCTACTTCCCTCTCCTCGATTTCTTTATCAACAACAGGCCATTTCGGGCTCCCGGTACGGCTCCCTTGACCAGCAGGAGATTGCGTTCCGGGTCAGCCTGAAATACCTCGAGGTTGCGCACCGTGGCGCGCTTGTTCCCCATTTGACCGGCCATACGTAACCCTTTAAGAACGCGGCCCGGTGAGGTGCCGGCGCCGACGGAACCCCGGGCACGGTGCCGGTCAGACTGACCGTGCGTCTTGGGCCCGCCGCTAAAGCCGTACTTTTTAACTACACCGGCAAAGCCTTTGCCTTTGGAAAGGCCGGTGATATCTATCAGGTCACCTGACTTGAAGAGGCTGACATCTATCTTCTGTCCCTCTTCAACGTCCTTGATATCATCCAATCTGAATTCGCGGAGATATTTGAAATGGCCAAGTTCCTTAAGGTGTCCGCGCTGCGCGGAATTGAGCTGTTTGGCGGCGCCGAAACCGAGCTGAACGGCATTATAGCCATCTTTCCCCGCTATTTTCACACGGGTAATGGTGCACGGCCCGGCTTCAATGGCGGTTATCGCGGACAGGGTGCCGTCGTCGCCGAACGCCTGAGACATGCCCAATTTTTTGCCGATAATTCCCTGTGCCATATTTTTCGCTCTTCTATAACTTGATATCTATCTCAACCCCGGAGGGTATGGTCAGTTTGGTTAAAGAATCGATTGTCTTCGAGGTGGTCTCCATAATGTCAATGATGCGCTTGTGCGTCCGTACTTCAAACTGTTCCTGTGAGTCTTTGTCAATAAACGGGGAGCGGATAACGCTGTACTTCTTAATGTGTGTGGGCAACGGTACCGGTCCGACCACCACCGCGCCGGTGCGCTCCACAGCATCGACTATCTGTGCCGCCGACTGGTCAATTAACCGGTGGTCAAATCCTTTCATCTTGATGCGGATTTTCTGTTTCGGCATATTATCTCCCAACTGCCTTTTCGGTTATTTCTTCGGTCAATTCCGCCGGTAATTCTCTATACTTGGAATACTCAAGCGAGTGCGTTGCCCTGCCCTGGGTGAGCGATCTTACCCTGGTGGCATAGCCGAAGGTCTCGGCCAGCGGGATTAGACAGCGAATAACATACGTATCGCCCTGGGCGTCAATATGCTCGATGTGTCCCCGCCTGGCATTGAGGTCGCCGATGATATCTCCCAGAAATTGCTCTGGAGCGACCACTTCCAGCTTCATAATCGGCTCGAGGAGAGCGGGTTTGGCTTTCCTGACCCCGGCCCTGAGAGCCTGAGAGCCGGCCATTTTGAAAGCAAGTTCGGAGGAGTCAACATCGTGGTAGCTGCCATCATAGACGGTGGCCTTGATATCGACCACGGGATAACCAGCGAGAACCCCAGTCTCCATAGCTTCCTTAACTCCGGTCTCAACGGCCGGGACATATTTCCTGGGAAGGGTGGCACCCTTGATGGCGTCAACAAACTGGAAGCCGCTGCCCCGACCCAGAGGCTCAAGTTCCAGCCAGACGTGTCCGTACTGGCCATGACCTCCTGACTGCCGCACGAATCTGCCCTCCACCTTAATCGGTTCGGTAATCGTCTCTCTGTAGGCGACCCGTGGTTTGCCTACTTTGGCACCGACGCCGAATTCGCTTATCATACGGTTGACGATGACCTCAAGGTGAAGCTCGCCCATACCGGAGACGATGGTCTGTCCCGTTTCCTCATTGTAAGTAACTTTGAAAGTTGGGTCTTCTTCGGTCAGCTTCTGCAGGGCGGTGGCCATTTTATCCTGGTCGGCCCTGGTCTTGGGCTCGATGGAAATGGAGACCACCGGCTCGGGAAATCGAATTGATTCCAGCAGCACCGGCTCTGAAGCGTCACAGAGGGTATCAGCGGTGAAAGTATTCTTCAAACCCAGGGTGGCGACGATGCTTCCGGTGTCAGCCTCGTCCACCTCCTCGCGACGGTTGGCATGCATCAGAAGCAAGCGCCCGATGCGTTCCCGTCTGCCCGTCGTGGAATTCATAACCTGGCTTCCCGCTTTCATGATGCCGGAGTAAACCCTGAGGTAGACCAGGCGACCAACAAACGGGTCGGAAACAACTTTGAAGGCAAGGGCGGAAAACGGGGCTTCATCGCTGACTGCCCGGGTGACCTCGGCTTCTGATTCGGTATCTATCGCCAGCACCGGTGGCATGTCAAGAGGGGAGGGGAGGTAGCTGATAATGGCATCAAGGAGCGGCGGTACGACTTTATTGCGCAGGGCGCTGCCGCAGAGAATCGGTACGCCTTTATTCGCCAGCGTAACCTTGCGCAGTGCCTGTCTCATCGTCGACGGGCTGATTTCATGGCCCTCCAGATACGCTTCCAGAATATGGTCGTCGTGCTCGGCTAATTTTTCAACCAGGGCATGACGGTATTCATCACAGCGCTTTCGTTCCGATTCCGGGATGTCCGTTTCCACCGGCTCTGTATCAGGTTTGCCGTCATAATGCCATGCCTTATTCTCGATGAGGTCAATAACACCTTCAAATGATTCACCGCTGCCCAGGGGAAGCTGAATCGGCAGCGGTTTCGCTTTCAATCGCTTTTCAATCATGGAGATGGTACGCTTGAAATTGGCACCGACACGGTCCATCTTATTGATAAAGCAAATCCTGGGCACGCGATAACGGTCAGCCTGTCGCCAGACCGTTTCCGACTGCGCCTCGACTCCGGCCACCCCGTCAAAGACCACCACGCCACCATCCAGCACCCTGAGGCTGCGCTCCACCTCGGCGGTGAAGTCCACATGTCCTGGTGTATCGATGATGTTGATGCGGTGGTCCTGCCAGTAGCAGGTGGTTGCGGCCGCCGTTATGGTGATGCCACGCTGGCGTTCCTCTTCCATCCAGTCCATTACCGCGGTGCCGGTGTCCACATCTCCAATCTTATAGGTGCGACCGGTATAGTACATTATCCGCTCGGTAACGGTGGTTTTACCGGCGTCAATATGGGCAATAATCCCTATATTTCTGATTTTTTCTAAAGGAAAACTTCTTGGCATTGCTTTTGCCTTTGCTGGAATCGGGTTCTTCGTCGTCATAATCTTCGTGCTAATGGTCATTCACCTTTTACCATCGGTAGTGGGCAAAGGCGCGGTTCGCCTCAGCCATCCGGTGGGTATCTTCTCGTCTCTTAATCGTGGTGCCTTCACCACGCAGTGCATCAGACAGTTCGTCGGCCAGTCTTTCCGTCATTGATTTGCCTTTTCGGGCCCGCGCTGATTTTAGCAGCCAGGTCAGTGCCAGGAAGAGGCCGCGGTCAGAACGTACTTCCACGGGCACCTGATAGGTGGCACCGCCCACGCGGCGAGGTTTGACCTCGAGCAGCGGCGTGGCGTTTTTAATCGCCTGTTCCAGCGCTGTTACCGGGTCTTTGCTCGACCGCTCTTCCAGAATATCAAGAGCATCGTAAACAATTCTTTCGGCGGTTCTTTTTTTGCCGCAGTTCATTATCTTGTTTACCATTTTGGACACGATTATATTATGATATTTCGGGTCCGGCGATACTTCTTTTTTTATTGGTTGGGCACGCCTTGGCATTCTATACTCCTATGTTCAGGCTGTTTCCGCCTTCTCTTTTGCCATTTTGCTGCCGTATTTACTGCGACCCTGCCGGCGGTTGGCAACGCCGCTGGTGTCGAGTGCGCCACGTACGACATGATAGCGGACGCCGGGCAAATCCTTGACACGTCCACCGCGAATCAGCACCACCGAGTGTTCCTGCAGTTCGTGACCTTCCCCCGGGATGTAGGCAGTAACTTCCATCTGGTTGGTCAGCCTGACTC
>JBARQF010000078.1:0-7917 GCA_049643605.1 Dehalococcoidales bacterium | reverse complement strand
GGATAAATCAGTAATAGTTGCGTCTTCTGTTTCTCCAGAACGAGTGCTCAGCATAGCGGCCCATCCCGCCTCGCTGGCGATTCGTATCGTCTCCAGTGTCTCGGAAAGAGTCCCTATCTGGTTGGGCTTAATCAGTACCGCGTTGGCAACACCCAGAGCAATTCCCTTCTTTACTATCTCAGGATTGGTGGTAAAGAGGTCATCGCCGACCAGCTGCACCCGTTCCCCGATATGATTGGTGATAGCCTGCCAGCCATTCCAGTCCTCCTCGGACATGGGGTCTTCAATACTTATGATGGGATAGGTGTCTATCCATTCACTCCATAAATTATCCATTTCTGATGACGTTAATTCTCTTTTCTCACACCGCAGAACATATTTGCCATCCTTATACAGTTCCGATGTAGCCGCATCTATTCCGATAAAACACTGTTTGCCAAGCCTGTAGCCGGCTTTTTCTATCGCTGACGCAATCGCTTCAACTCCCTCCTGGTTAGACTTGAGAGGCGCCGCCAGTGGACCAGTAGGCTGAATGCTGCCCCCCTTTTTTTGGAGCAGATCCAGCAACGCATGGAATATGGCAACCCCTGCCTCCAGCGCTTCGCGAAAGCTGGAAACTCCTGCCGGTATCACCAGATACTCCTGGAAGTCCACCGAATTCCGGGCGTGTGCACCGCCCTCCAGCATGTCGAACGCAGGAACCGGCAAGGCAAAAGGGCCCTCGCCACCCAGGTATCTATACAGCGGCAATTGCTTATTTGCCGCCGCCGCGTGAGCCGTAGCCAGTGACACGGCCAGAATAGCATTGCCTCCCAGCCGGCTTTTATTAGGTGTGCCATCCAGTTCCAGTAGTTTGTTATCAATCATCTCCTGCTGGGATGCGCTCATGCCCTCCAGGGCCGGCCCGATTACCTCCTGAACATTTCGCACGGCCTTGAGGACACCCCTGCCGGCGAATCTCTTTGGGTCTCCGTCGAGCAACTGGCCCACCTCACTGCTGCCCACACTGATACCAGCGGGGACGGCGGCCCGACCACAGCTACCATCAGAGAGCGATACTTCTGCCTCTACTGTCGGATTACCAAGAAAGTTCAATATCTCACGCGCCTGCACACGCGAGATTAAATCCGAATTACTCATTTCACTTCTCCTCACTAATGTCCTTTTTCTCAGGTTAATATCTGCGCATGGTTAATTGGTTTGCCTATTATCACACATTTACAATTTCGTTAGCAATGGCTTTGGGCGACAAGGCCTATCACATTACGCCATATTGTGTCCTTAATCTCCATAAAAGAATAACATCCTTCTGCAGATGTTTTACAGAGCCTGCTCACAACTGTCAATCAATTAATAGCGGCATTGACGAAATATCAAGACGTTTGTAATATAATCAATGCCCGTGCCGAATTAATCGTTGTTAATCTCTAAGGTTTTGACTGTCAAGTACCCTGCCCATGATGCCCGTTGACGCCAGCTTGGACGTGATTAAATTCAGCCGAGTTTAGAATACAAAAAAGGGCAGCAAACGAAGTGGGCTGGGGCAGGTTACGTTAAGTTTTAGCTTATCTTGACTATTTAAGGAGTTTTTCCACTCGTTTTAAAAGCTCTTCCGGGCTTAAGGGCTTTTCAGCGTAATCATCTGCCTCAAGATTGAAACCTGCGCTTGTCGGTATGTTGGTTTCCTTCCCTTTTTCCGAAAAGCTGGTCATGATTAACACTGGTATGCGTTCCAGTTCGGGATCGCTTTTTAGCTGCTCACAAGCGGTGAACCCGTCCTTTACCGGCATGATAATATCCAGTATGATCAGGTCTGGCTTATCTTGTTTCGCCTTCTTCAGCCCCTCATCTCCATCTGAGGCAGAAATCACCTGATAATTTTTACTCTCCAGCACCGCCTGGGTTGCTTTTATGAACACGGCATCATCATCAATAACCAGAATCTTCGCTTGTGTAGTCACTTTACTGCCTCCTTGTTTACATTTTACAGTCTTTTTGTCTTACTCTGTAATACCTTCTCTACCCTTTGTAAAAGGGCAGGTGGCGAGATGGGTTTTTCCAGATAATCAGCTATCGGCAAAGGGCTGCGGGTTTCGAGTTCATATCGCTGACGACTGCTGCCCTCTTTCACCGCACTCAGGATTATTATCGACATTCCCATCAACCGAGTTAAATCCTGTTCACTTATCTGCTTTAGTACTTCAAAACCATCCATAACTGGCATTAAAAGATCAAGCATGAGAACATCCGGTATAACTTGGTCAAGTTTTCCCATAACTTCATGGCCATTTCTTGCTTTCAGTACGGTGTACCCGTGAGACTCCAGTACCAAGCTGGTGACATTCAGCATCTGGGGATCATCATCAGCTACTATTATTATCGCCTTCCTCCCCAGTTCTAACTTCTCTTCCACAGCTTTTTCGCTGATGACCTTGGGCAGCACGAAATTGACCCTTGTACCCACTCCTGTTTCCGGGTTAGGACTCTCCGCCCAGATACGTCCGCCATGGGCTTCAACAATTTTCTTGCTCACCGATAGGCCGATGCCAGCCCCGCTCACCTCTTCGGCTTTCATACCTCTGTAGAAATCGTCAAAAATTCGCGGGAGCTCTTCCGAGGGAATTCCAATTCCGGTATCTTTTATCGATATTGTTACCGAGTCATCTTTTTCCCTGCAGGCAATGTTTACCCTCCCCCCGGCCGGTGTAAATTTTATGGCATTGCTCAGCAGATTGGTTAGCACCTGCCGCAATCGCTTAGGATGCCCAAGTATGTTGGGTAATTTAGCTACGGTCTTGTTATCTACAGTGATTCCTTTTTGCTCGGCCATACCCTGCACATCACCGAGTGAATCCCTAACCACCTCGGCGATGGGGATATCTTCAAAATCAAGTTCACTGATTTCAATATGAGAAATATCGAGAATATTGTCGATCATATTGAGGAGATCAACGATTCGCTGCTTGCTTCCTGAGACCAGTTCTGCTTGCCGGCTGTTTATTTCACCGACAAATCCACCAAGCAGCACATCAAGTGAGCTATGCACGGTAGCCAGTGGAGCCCGCAGGTCATGGGAGGCTACCGAAAGGACGTGAGCCAGCGTCTTGGTAGCGTGTGAAAATCGGTTAGACACGAGATTTACCAATTCACGCATCACATCCCGGCCCATGCCCACGTCTTGGCTGCTCAGTGATTGGAGTTTAACTCCATCGAGCACAATCAGCTTGGCGTCCTCCGTAACTATCGCTGACATTGTATAGGCCGCCATTTCGGGGAACAGCGCCGGCCAGCCAAATACCTGCCCTTCGGTGACAACGTCAATGTTTGCTTGTTTTCTGGTTCGCGTGCCCAAGCGAATCTCCATCTCCAGAGATACTTTCCCCTTTTCAACGACATAGAGATAACCGGCACTCTCGCCAGCATGATAGACAGCCGATCCGGCACTGAATTTCAATTCACTAGCGATGGCCGTTATTTGGTCTATCTGCGCATCGTTTAGCCTCCAGAAGAGCTGGGACTTCTTGAGGACTTCTGTCTTTTCCTTAACCGCTTTTGTACCCTTTAAAACATTTGCCATAGTGCAGATTTCCATCAATTATATTAGCCTTTACCCAGTATGTAGTCAAGGTTAAGCAAACTAACTGATATAATTCTAATCCTGTGCTATACTAGTAGGCGGATTTTCGATGAAGAAGCGGTTTTCAGCAGACCATCAGTTACAGAATCGCTTTAGTTAGGTATGTAAAAGAACATGGCAACGGAAAAAGTACTGGTTATCAGCAGTGAGCCGGAGCTGGTCGAGCTATCTCGACAGGCAGTGGGCAAAGCCTTTGAAGTAGTCTGGGCAGGTACTCAGCAGGAAGGGATGGAAAAAGCGCGGAAAGAGTTCCCGGAGGTAATTATACTCGGTTACATTGAACCGCAGGGCACTACGTTTGAACTGCACCGGCGACTTCGCGAGGGCTGGATTACTAGGAATATTCCCCTGCTCGTCGTCGATACCGCTGCGGCCGATCATTCCCGCAGAGCTTTAAGCCTGGAAGAAGGCATGCAGATTGAAGCCGACCAGTACATCGCCCTGTCCGGTGAAGATGGCAGCACACTGACGCAGCTGGCCGAACCGGTGATGAAGCTGAGGGAGCAAGTTGGCAAGCGTCTGAGGGAGAGAGTAAATACCTTCAAAGAGGCGATATTATCTCCAGATACTTTCTGCATTACCTGGGAGCAGGTAGCCGGGCGTGGCGCTTTTGAGATGCAGCAAGAGGAAATCATCGAAAACGCGCGTAAAGCGGCCAGCAAACGAAATGTCCACGCAGTAAGCGTCACGGATAATCCCGGGGGCAATCCGGCGATTTCCACCGAAATACTATGCACCGAAATTAAAAAACTGGGCATAGAGCCGCTGGTACACCTTGCCTTCCGGGATAAAAACCGCAACCAGTGCGAGAGCCTTCTTTTCGGGCTGGCTGCACTCGATGTGCGTAATATCCTGATGTTGACTGGTGACTACCCCTCAAGTGCCGGATTCAGCGGGCAGGCCCGACCGGTATTCGATCTGGATTCGGTACATGGCCTGCAGCTCGTTGAGATGATGAACCATGGTATTGAACACGAGCTGGCGGGACGAAAAATGACCCTGGCGCCAACTGGTTTCTTTGCTGGCACCGCCGTTTCCCCATTCAAGCGTTCTGAAGCCGAACTGATGTGCCAGTACCACAAGTTAAAAAAGAAGATTGACGCCGGAGCCCAGTTCATCATCACCCAGCTTGGCTATGATGCCCGCAAATTTCACGAGCTTTTGCTTTGGTTAAAGACTAATGGATATCAAATCCCAGTACTGGCCAATATCTATGTCCTGCCGTTTGGTGCAGCCAGGGTGATGAATGCCAATCAAATTCCGGGAGCAGTCGTGACCGATAAGCTGCTGGGTGAGATTGCCGGCGAGGCGAAAGCTGAGGATAAGGGACGGGCTGCTAGGTTTGAGCGTGCCGCTAAACTTTATGCCATTGCTAAAGGGATGGGGTTTGCTGGCGCCCATATCGGCGGACATGGTTTAACCTATGAAACGCTCGAGCAAATAATTGCTAACGGGGAAAAACTGGCCTCTAGATGGCAGGAATTCATCGCCGAATTTGATTACCCACAGCAAGACGGGTTCTATTTCTTTAAAAAAGACGAGAAGAGCGGACTGAACCGTGAGGATATAGCATTAAGGCCGGAAAAACCAGCTCGGCCCTGTATTGTGCTGCTTTCCAGAATCGCTCACGCCCTCATATTTGAGCCGAAAAGCCCCCTGTTCAAGGTGTTGAAACCCCTCGCCAGATTTATCGATTGCTCTCGTCCCCTGAAAAAGTTATTCACCTATCTGGAGCATCTCGCAAAAGTAGCACTGTTCGGCTGCATGAACTGCGGCGACTGTGCCCTGTTTGACGTTGGCTACCTATGCCCTATGTCACAGTGTCCGAAAAACCAGAGAAACGGCCCCTGCGGTGGCAGCTTTGACGGCTGGTGTGAAGTCTATCCAGGTGAAAGAAAATGCGTCTGGGTCAAAGCATACCAGCGCCTGAAGGCAATGAAGAAAGAAAACGAAATAGGTGAAAACCTGGTCCCGCCGTGCAAATGGGAACTGTGGGAGACTTCCTCATGGTTGAACTTCTATATGGACCGTGACCATCTGGCAATGAAGGCAGGTACAAAGAGAGATACCTGCCACAAAGACTGAGGCCGCGGAGTGCGATAAGAATTTTTCTGGAGGAGAATTAAGGTGCATATCACAGAGCTAATGAAACAGGGGAAATTCGTCATTGCTTGTGAGATTGATTCGCCCAAAGGAGTCAACAGTGAGGCCTTTCTCGATAAGGTGGATGAGGTCAAGAATAGCGTCCATGCTGTCTGCATAAGTGACAACCTGCGGGCAGTGATGCGCTGTGGCCACCTGGCCATGTGCCATCTTTCAAAGACGAGAGACGTAGAGCCGATAATGGCGCTAAATACACGCGACCGCAACCGTCTGGCACTCCAGTCAGATTTACTGGCGGCTGCCACCTTTGGGGTTGAAAACATTATGATATCCTCCGGCTATGATGTTGTACTGGGGGATCACCGTGATGCGTCACCGGTTCATGACCTGGACACAGTTTCTCTGGTCAAGGCGGCAAGTGATCTCAACAACGGGCGAGACTTTGCCGGACACGGTTTAGATGGTCCTTCTAATTTCTGCATCGGTGTTCTTGCGGAAACGGGGCTCAAGCCTGACGCGGCACAGATGGACAAGCTTAAAAGGGAGGTTGACGCCGGGGCAGAATTTATCGTAACTCAGGCAATGTATGACACCGCTGTTCTCGAGGAATTTCTTGGCTCAATAGGTCATTTTCGATTGCCCGTGATGGTGGGGCATGTAATGCTGAAGTCGGCAAGCTCGGCCAGCTTTTTGAACAGCAATGCGCCAGGTATCATTGTTCCTGAAGAGATAATCAAAAAACTTGAAGGCCTTTCCCGGGAAGAGCTCTTTAAGGCTAGCCAGCAAATAACCGCTGAATTTATTAAAAAGGCGAAGTCACTATGCCAGGGAGTCCACTTGGTACCAATGGGCTGGGAGAGATTTATTCCGCATATTGTAGAGATAGTTACTTAATGAAACGCAATTATACAGTCGGGAAGGCCCTGAGGTATTGCAGAGATATACGAGGTCAGTTACTTTTCAGGATTCCCTTAAGTTCTACAAGGGCGTTCTATCATAGGTCAGTAAGGTTTGAGGACATATAGAAGCATCGTAGGATACTATTATTGTATCACGCCCGTGAGTATCAGTATTCCAAAGATTATAGATATTGGCCCACCGATAATACCTCTATATCCACCTCCCCGTCTAAATCCTAAAAATCCAAGTTTTAATCTTAATTTAGGGGTAAACTGAAGGATAATTAGCACGAGACCGAGGACAACGAAAAACGTGCCTAATACTGTTACCTTATCCATATTGTACTATTATCACACCATTTCATAGTTCACTTCAATACTTAGGCCATGATATTACCCTTTTGCAGTTTCACCTTATAGAGATATACGAGGTCAGTTACTTTTCAGGATAGCTTGAAGTTTTATAAGGCACCGCTCTCTTGATACATATTAGCAGATTAGACGTATTAGTTTATACAAAGCGCAACCAGCAGATAATATGAATAGTGCTGTTGCTATTTTGAAAGTTAGCCGAAAAACTGCCCGTATATTCCAGTCTCTCAATTCATCAGCCTTCTTCTCGACATCCTCCCACTTTCTAAGCTCTAAGCCAGGTACAAAGGGTTCTTCAAAAGGTTCTTTAAAATGTTCCTTGCTGATGAAGTCATTGATAGAACCGCTAAAGCCAAGCGCAATAGCTGTCCGTTGATACAGCTGAATTGCTTGGTGCAAATACCTGCCCTCAAGCTTTACGACTCTTGATGCAACAATTGATACTAGAATGCCTATAAGGCTAAGAGCTATAATTATGAAGTACCGCAGTTCTTGTTGACAGTTTCCATTGCAGTAAATATATACCAGTCCTGCGAAAAGTATGTAAATCCACCAAGAATAGTGCTTTTCTTCCTCCCATAATGCTCCATGATGGTTGCGTATACGGGCGGACATAAGCTCTAAGTGTTTAAACAACTCAGGTCTGCTTGCCATAGTAACCTCCTAGCTATCATACTTAATAACCGGATTAATTTTAGTCCGTGTCTTCATTTTAGGTCAGAATATAGCTTTGTCAAGTACCCTGCCCACGATGCCCGAGCAAGGGCAATCAGGGCAGAGCGGTGAAATGAGTTAAGCGAAATCTAAGATTTTGTGGAGCGGGTGATGGGATTCGAACCCACGACTCTTTGCTTGGGAAGCAAATACTCTGCCACTGAGTTACACCCGCCTAATCCGTTATTTTAA
>JBARQF010000077.1:0-3638 GCA_049643605.1 Dehalococcoidales bacterium | reverse complement strand
AGGCATGACCCTAGATTTCTAGGAATTATGAAAGAATAGCAATACCTCTTGATTGGAGGAGAAGATGCTATAATTGAACTTGAATTGGTGCGCCGATAGGTACTGCGTATCAGGGTGGGGGAAGCGGTCGGAGATGTACGCTCAGGGGTAAAGATATGCAATCTTGATTTTAAGAAATCATAATATGGAGGTATTAATAAAATGAATGTAAAAGGCTGGGTTGCTGTAGTAACCGGAGGCGCCAGCGGTATTGGGCGACAGACTGCCCTGCGCTTGGCCAGGGAAGGTGCCAAAGTGGCGCTGGTGGATAAAAACCTGGAAGGGGCCAACAAAGTCGCCGAAGAAATCAAAGCTCTGGGGGGTGAGACGCTGGCCCTGGAGACAGATATAACCAATCTTGATGAGGCCCACAAGATGGCCAAGGCCGTGCTGGATAAGTTTGGGCAGGTAGACATATTAGCTAATATCGCTGGTGGTGCTTTCCCCAGCAAGATGGGGTCCTTTGCCCAATCAAATAGAGAGATATGGGATTTGAATATTAATCTCAATCTATTCGGAACGTTCAATTGCACGCACGCTATTGTCAACCACATGATGGAGAGGAAAAAAGGCAAGATTGTAAACATCGCCTCCGTCGCTGGAATGGTGGGACAGGCCACCACGGCTGATTATGCCGCGGCCAAAGGTGGGATTATCGCTTTCACCAAGTCAATGGCCAAGGAGCTGGCACCATACGGGATAAATGTAAACTGCGTTTCTCCAGCCATGACCGGAACCGAGCGTGTCCGTAGCATGCCCAAAGATTTCTTGCAGAAGCAAATCGATTATATTCATCTACACCGGTATGGCCAGCCTGAGGAAATAGCTAATGTTGTAGTTTTTCTAGCTTCGGATGAGGCCAGTTTCGTAACGGGAGCTAACTACGTTGCAGACGGTGGAATAACTCTATCCTATTAATTACTGTTCAAAATAATCTCGAACCGGGAGTGGATGGATGAAAAGGTGGAAGAGTCTGCCCGTAGGCTAGACGAAAATGGCTGGTTTGGTAAACCTGCCGCATGGTGGTATGTGAATAAAGGCGATACCATAGCCTACGCTAAAGCACTGACTGCTTTATCCAAAATAGCTTCCGACTGCGCAGGAAGACCGCAGGCAATATTTGCAGATTTTACGAAATGATGCCTCGTGCAATGGAATGACTGTAATTACCCTTTTTCCAGATATGTTGAAAAACTGGGGGTGCCGGTTCTGGTACATGCCGAGCCCGGTATGAAGGAGGCGATTCTGGAGGTAGCCCAAAAAATTGGCCCGAAACTGATTGCTCTCCACGTTAACCATGGTTTTACCATGGATGAGTCCCTCAAGCTGGCCCACGGGCTGAAAAATGCGGGCGGCATCGTGGAAATCATTACCGCTGACCCATTTGGCGCCAGGCAACTAAAGCAGAGTCCTGAAATCACATTTACCCTGCTCAAAGAAGGTCTGGCCGATGTGATTACCACCGATTTTATCGGTGGCTACCATGACCCTGTCCTGGTGGTGCTGCAGAAGGCTATTGAGGAAGGAATTCTGACAGTGCCGCAGGCTATTTCGCTGGCAACCAGCGCTCCGGCAAAGATAGTCCCCGGGGTCGCTCCCAATCGGGGGCTGATTCAGGCCGGTAAGGTGGCTGACCTGTGTGTCGTTGATAGAGATGACATCTCGAAGGTGAGATACGTCATTATCGGCGGCAGAATCGTTGTTGAGGACGGGAGAATTATCGTCGGAACAGGTTAGTATCGCGAGCTACCGCTGCAAATTAAGTTCCGGGTTCAGGATGGCGCGCTGGTATAGCTTTATTTTAGCTGGCCCGCCCCCTGAAGCCGGCACTATCGTTGATGCTTCGACTCAGGTTATTTATATTTCCCGGCCGATGTGAAACCCTTCAGCAATAGCCTCGCGTATCGTTCTCGGCGCAACGCAATCCCCAGCGCAGTGAACCTCTGGAACCTTACCTTTGATTTTTTCGTAAAGCTTATTGTCCGGAGTTGCTCCTGCCGCCAGAACAATGGTATCGGCTTCGATAGTTTTCTTCTCCCCGTCTTTAGTCGTGATTACAAGTCCGCTCGGGGTTGCTTCGTCGTATTTAATCCCGGTGAGCAGAGTGATACCTTTTTCAGAAAGCCTCGCCAGCAGGAAAGGCCTGAGACAGGGCCCGACCGCCGTTGCCATCTCCGGGCCTCTTCGCATAACGGTAATCTCTTTCCCTTTTTCCGCAAGGAACTCGGCCGTTTCGCAGCCCACCATCTCCCCGCCAATTATAATGACCCGGTTTCCCACCGCTGCCTTGTCTTCCAGAACGTCTCCTGCCTGGACTACATGAGCTCTGTCCAAACCTCTAATCTCTGGAATCAAGGGCCTTATGCCGGAAGCCAGGATAACTGCTTCGGGTTTGAATTCCTCAATCATGGCCGGCGTTGCTTCTTTGTTCAATTCAATGGCAACATTGAGCTTCTTCAACTGTCGCTCAAAATACTCGGGTAACACCGTGATTCGGTCTTTATACGGGGGAATCGCAGCCTGGAATAATTGTCCTCCCAGCCGGGATTCCTTCTCCCAAAGTGTGACTTCGTGTCCCCTGAGGGCAGATACCAGGGCAGCTTCCAGACCCGCCGGGCCACCCCCCACGACGAGGACTCTTTTGGAGCTCTTTGCCGGGACAATATCGCTTTCCTTTTCTTTCCCCAGCGCGGGATTTACATGGCATCCGATGCCTGCGATGTCGGAAAGCCCCAGTATATTGGAGAATATGTCATTGCGACAGCCGAAGCATTCTATGCAGGGTGTAATGTCTTCGAGTCTGTCTTCGGCCACTTTATTGGGAAGCTCTGGGTCGGCAAAAAGGGCTCTCCCGATGGCGATGAGGTCTGCCTTGCCTTCTGCCAGGACTTTTTCGGCGGCTTCGGGTGTCATCTTGCCCACAGCTATCACCGGCACGGTGACCGCTTTTTTAACGCCTTCCGCCAGATGTGCGATTACGGCTGGAGCAAATGTATGAGAGGGCAAATTGTTGGGGGCTCTGGGACCGGTGGCGGACACATGGAGAGCATCAATGCCTGCCTCTTGGGCTATTTGCGCCGTTTCCTGAGCCTCTTCCAGAGTAAGTCCTTCCTCAACACCGTACTCCTGACCGTTTATACGACACCAAACAGGATAGTCATCACCGGCCGCACTTTTAATCGCCTTTATCACTTCTACGAGTAGCCGGGCACGGTTCGGCAGGGCACCTCCGTAGATGTCCTGGCGTTTATTGGAAGCCCGGGACAAAAATTGGCTGATGAGGTAGCCGTGAGCCCCGTGGATTTCCACGCCATCGAAACCGGCCTTCTTGGCTCTGAGTGCCGCCGCCGCAAAGACGGCAGGGATTTCCCCAATCTCGTCCACCGTCAGCTCTTTGGGCAGCTTGCCGACCAGGGGACTGGGCAGCGGAGACGGAGCTACTATCTGTATTCCGTTCTGTAACGCCATTTTAGCGTCCCGGCCGGCATGGTTGATTTGGATGGCGGCTTTGGCGCCATGCTTGTGTATCGCCTGAACCAGCTCGCTCAGGCCCGGAATAAACTTGTCATCACTGATGCTTAGCTGGTTGGCATGAGCCC
>JBARQF010000076.1:0-18204 GCA_049643605.1 Dehalococcoidales bacterium | reverse complement strand
AGAGCGATTAGACCTCCAATCCAGGGCCCGGTTGTATAGATACCAACGGCTGTCCCACGACCTTTTCCCCTGAACCAGCTGGAAATCGTTTTAGGGGCACCTATGGATATCAGGGGGCCACCGATACCAAAGATGGCTACGACGAGTAAGAAAGTGCCAAAACCGCTGGGGAAATAACGTAAAGCTGCCGAGAGGCCAATGATGACGGTGCCGATGAAAAGAGATTTCCGTATGCCCCATTTATCAATAATGGCGCCAGCTATTATAGCCACAATGATATAGGTCAGTTGCCAGGAACCCAGAATAATACCCATCTGACTGTAGGACATGTTGAGGTCTTTAAGGATTGGTGTAACGAGAGGAGCTACCGAGCGGCTAACCAGACCAAAAGCGGCGTATAGAAGCCATACCAGGAACAGAATGACCCACCGATAACGTTCCTGATAGGGCTCTATTATATGCTCGTCAGGCAAGAGGGAACCCGCCACGAATATAATCAGATTTCAGCATTCAACACCCTTAGATAAATTTACCAAAGTGGCAGTGGATGTCAAGTCGGATACAAGATTGGTTAAGTTCTTCAACCACAACGACATCCCAAAAGTCCCACCAACCACTTCAGAACTTAACGTTCTCAGACTCTTACTTTTTCACTCCTGACAAATCAGCGACCATAAGGATGGGGTTATTGCCCAGCGCGAATAACCTTGATTTACCCGGGATTAATTGAGTACTATATGCTCATAAAGGAGGCATTTATGGAAAAGCGACGACTCGGCAGGACAGGACACTCGAGCAGTGTCATTACCTTTGGCAGTGCGGCACTGTGGAATATATCCCAGGCTGAGGCTGATGCGGCAATTGAACTGGCCCTGGAACACGGTGTTAATCACTTCGACGTCGCCCCGATGTATGGCAAGGCAGAAAGGCTGCTGGGACCCTGGATGGAAAAACACCATAAAGAGATATTTCTGGCCTGCAAGACAAACTATAGGAGCAAGAGTAAAGCCTGGGAGAGTATAAAACGGTCGTTGGAATTACTGAGAGTGGACCATTTCGACCTCTTCCAGTTCCATCGCGTGAATGACCTCGAAACATTGAATGTAATCCTGGGTCACGGAGGTGCGTTGGAGGCTGTACTTGAGGCTAAGGAGAAAGGACTGGTAAGACACATCGGCATAACGGGACACAGGCCGTTTGTACAGGTTGAAGGCTTAAACCGCTTCGATTTCGAGACCATTCTATTCCCTATCAATCGTGTCCTCGCCGCCAATGCCAACGACTACACGGACTTCAGCCTTTTGCTTGAGCTGGCCAGGGAAAAAGACATCGGTACTATAGGCATCAAGGCCATTGCCAAACGCCCATGGGCAGCAATTGCGCATAAGTATGCGACATGGTACGAGCCTTTTGAGGAGCAAACTGAAATTGATAAGAGCCTCTGGTATGCACTGAGCCAGGGGATTACCACCGCCGCCCTGCCGGCCGACCTGCGACTCTGGCCCCTGGTAATCGACGCTGCCGAAAGGGCCAGCGCTCTGGATTTAAAGACGCAGGAACAATTCGTAGCCGAAGTTAAGGATTACAAGCCCATATTTCCGAATGAATAACCAAACGAAATCGCGGGAGGGGCTATTATGAATTCACGGGAAAGAGTATACGCCGCGGCTAATCACAAGGAACCCGATAGAGTACCCATATGCTTTGGCGGCGGGTCGGGCACTTTCATCACCGAGTGTCCACCAGACGGAAAAGTCTGTTCCCAGCTTTACGAATATCTGGGAATAACGGACGCTGAGCCGATTCAACTATCCGATGTATTCACTCAACCTACCAATATCGACCCGCGAGTGGCGCAAAGACTGCACTCAGACATGGCCACAGTGGCGTGTAATGCCCCGCGAGCCGTCATTGAACCTGATGGTTCCAAAACCTGGCCCTGGTTCTGCGGCATGAGAATAAGGAAAATTGGCCTGTACGATGAGCCATTCGACTTCCCCATGCGGCATATGACCACCAAGCAGGACATCGACAATTACCCCTGGCCCGACCCTTCGGTCAATATCATGGACGGGGTGGTGGAAAGGGCAAAATATCTGCATGAAGAAACAGACTACTTTGTAGTTGGCAGGTGTATTTCCACAATGTTGCCTTTCCTGGGCTATGCTTTACTCAGCGGCATGGATAAATGGCTTATGGATATGAAACTGGACCCGGAATTCTACCACCAGCTCTCGGGGAAACTTCTTGAAATCGGCACCGCCGTCCATGACCAATTCTTTGGCGGCATCGGCCAGTACCTGGATGGAGTGAATATCCATGACGACCTCGGCACCCAGACCGGGCTTTTCATGTCCCACGATGACTACGTAAAGTTCGTTAAGCCATATACCGCAGAAATCATCAAGAATATCAGAAAACACCTGCGGCCGGAGGCAAAGATTATCATACACAGTTGCGGCTCGGTATATAACGCCATACCGGACTTAATAGAGATTGGGGTGGACGTCCTCAATCCGGTACAGCCGCTGGCCAGGAATATGGAACCCTGGCGCTTGAAGAAGGAGTTTGGTGACAAAATCGCCTTCCTCGGTGGCTTTGATATACAAAAACTGCTACCGCAGGGGACAGTAGCCCAGATAAAAGAAGGTGCCCAGAAGCTGATACAGGAGTATGCTCCCGGCGGAGGTTTCATCTTTGCCACAGCGCATAACATTGAGCCGGATACGCCTCCGGAGAATATCGTGGCCGCCTTCGATGCTGCTTATGAATATGGCCAGTACCCGATTCCAGGGCAGAGCGGCGATAACTATGTCGATTTTATCAAGAAGCTGAATCTGTAGGAGGGGGCTGGCCTTAAGATTCTACGGGGATAATTTTAAATAATGATATCTCACCGGAACCCTTTTAAGATATTCTACGGCTGGTGGATAGTTGTCGCGTCTTTCCTTATTGCCCTATACATAGGGGGAGCGGTATTCTACGGGTTCACGGCCTTTTTTGAGCCCATAGTAGATGAAATGGGCTGGAGCTACACGCAGCTCTCACTTGCCGCCTCTCTACGTGGCCTGGAGATGGGCATTCTTTCTCCAATCGTTGGCATACTTGCCGACCGCTGGGGGCCCAGGAAGCTCATATTCGGCGGGATACTGGTCACGGTAGCGAGCTTGCTTCTCCTTAGTTCCACTACCTCTCTATTCATGTTTTACGTGTCCTTCGTTCTGCTAGCAATAGGTGTCAGCGCCTGCACCGTGACCGTACTGTTAACGGCCGTTGCCAACTGGTTTCGGAGGAAAATGGGGATAGCGAGCGGTATAGCCATCTGTGGCTTTGGCTTCAGCGGCCTGATGATTCCGGTAATAGTCAGGCTCATTGAAGTATATGATTGGCGCACAGCGCTGAATATCCTTGCTCTGGGCATGATAGTTCTGGTTTTACCGCTGTCATTCGTCTTCCGACACCGGCCTGAGCAATATGGCTACCTTCCGGATGACCAGAAACAGGACACAACAGCACACCTTGCCGATTCGAGCCCGTCGCAGAGTCTCGATGTCGAATTAAGAGTAAAGCAAGCACTCAAAAACGGGACATTCTGGCGTATAGTACTGGCACGCATGTATCATATGACGACGATGATGGCTATCATCACCCATGTGATGCCTTATCTCAGCAGTATCAGCATTAGCCGGGCGACATCCAGCCTGGTGGCTACCGCCATCCCACTGATGAGCATTATCGGTCGCCTTAGTTTTGGCTGGTTCGGGGACAAATTCAATAAAAGAGCGGTGGCGGCAGCGAGCTTCGTTATGATGAGCTGCGGGGTATTCTGTTTCGCATATGCTTCGAATACGGGAATCTGGTTACTTGTGCCATTCCTGGTTCTACTGGGCATAGGTTACGGGGGTACCAACGCCATCCTGCCCGCACTGGGGAGAGAATATTTTGGCAGAACCAATTTCGGAAGCATCTACGGCCTGATGGAGGGCATTGGCACTATAGGCGCCATAATAGGCCCGACTCTGGCCGGCTGGGCTTATGATAGCCTGGGCAGTTACCAGATAGTATGGTTATTGCTGGCCGGGCTCGCCGTTATTGCTCTAGCCTCAGTGCTCACCATTACCCCGGTCAGGAACGTGATGAAACCGGATGCTTCGACAGGTGCATAAATCCGCCGCTCACTAATCTATTTCAACAAGCACCTCAGGGAGAAACCCCGACAGCCTTTTGAGTCAGTTTTACGTTTTCAGAGGCTTTTTCAGCTGTCTTTAGTGGCGAATAAAGGAGATTGTGGACTCTCTATCCTGACATCCAGTACCGCAGGCTTACCACTACGTACCTGGTCGAGGGCATCTTTTAAAGCTGACGGAAGGTCTGAGGGTTCTTCGACCGTTTGTCCATAAGCCCGGCAGGCCTGCGCAATCAAAGCGTAGTCAGGTGAAGGAGCGATGTTCATACCCACCCAGGGCCCGCTTTTCCCCGAAAAGCCTTCTTTACCGTAAGCCCTTCGCAGGGCTTCCTTGGGCGCCTGGTATATCGCATTATTAAAGATGACAGTCAGGAAAGGAGCCTTATAGACATCGGCCGCCCAGAGAGTCGGGATAGGACAACCGAAGACGAAGCTACCGTCGCCCACCATGGTTACCACCATCTTATCCGGAGCCGCCAGCTTGGCGCCAAGCGCCCCACCCAGCCCCCACCCCAGACTGGTGCCGCCGTTGCTAAAGAATGTGCCGGGATTGGTGCGATGAATCAGGCGTGTTGCGAAGGGCAAATTGGTGACCGTTTCGTTCAGGAGAATTGTGTCCTCATCTATGGCTTCATTGATACAATGGCAAAGCCACTCGGGAGAGATCGGCTTCTGCCCGGATCTGGTTATCGCCGAACGGTGCCACCCGTCAAATAATTCGCGGTGTTCGCTCTGTAGTTGCTTAAAGCGGGCCTGAAAGTGCTCCTGTTGCTCCGGGGTCACCTTCTGGCGAATCATCTCCCTTAGAGCCGGGATTGCTTTGCTGGAGTCAGCCTCAATAAGAACATCTACCGGGAAGACCCACAGCGGTATATCCTGTTTTGCCGGGTCAATACTGATATGGATAATTTTTGCCTCGGAACTGGGTTTGGCTTGAGATGGGACATAGGGCACGTCGCAATCAATCAGCAGCACGACATCGGCGTCCTTCAGATATGGATTAAGGTCGCTCCCACCGCAGAGAGGGTGCGTCGTTGGAAAGTTCATCCTCGTCGGATATGTAATCACCCGCGCGCCCAGAGACTCGGCCAGGTCTACCAGTGATGCTACCGATTGAGGTTTTCTGCCCGAGTCGCCGGCGACAATGAGGGACGTTTTGGCCTCAATCAGCATCGTTGCTGCTTCACTGAGAACAGTGGTATCAGCCTGCGCGGTTGATGGTGCGGCATGCCTGGCTACCGCCGGAATGCGTACCTCTCTCATCTTCTCCAGGAGCAGTTCCGTGGGCAGGGTAAGATAGACCGGGCCGCAGGGCTCGGTAGAGGCGACCTGAAAGGCCCGCTGTACCACCTGGTCGATATTTTCATTTGTGCGCAGCTCATAATCCCATTTAACGTAACCCCGTACCACACCGGCCTGGTCAAGCTGCTCCTGAAGCCAGTGTATATTCAGGAAACGCTCGCCGCGCTTGTTCTGCTCAAAGGTCCAGGAGGCTCGCCCGGCGCAGAAAATAACGCCGATTCGCCCGCGCTGGGCGTTATGCAGCGCCCCTCCCACCTGCTGGGTACCCACATCGACATGTACCAGAACCACCTGAGGGCGCCCCGAGAGCATAAAGTGTCCGTGAGCCGCCGCCATCCCCACCGACTCGTGGAGGCTCAGTATCACTTCCGGGGTATACCTGCCCAGCGCCTTATATTTGGACAGGGCTTCCTGCACCGGGAAGGTATCAGTCCCCGGATTGAGGAAAATATACTCCACACCATTGGCAATCAGTAACTCGACAAAGGCCTCCGCCCCTTCATTTACAGGCATTGTCTTTTCCATAGTTTTTTATCACCTCTTAAAATAAACTGCCATGCCGGTCGAGCCAGTATTATAATAAATTATAGCTGCTAATACAATCCGCAAATTATTGACAAAGCCCATTCAGAAACCTAGACTTGCAGTTATAAAAACATGTCAACCTTACTTTAGCCTCTATTAATTAGAAAAGGTTCTGAATACAAGTGAAGCGTAGACAGGATTACGAACTTCAATGTGACGTACTCGTCGTAGGTACCGGCTATGCCGGACTGGCGGCGGCTATCGAAGCACTGAGTTCCGGGGCAAAAGTGATTGCCCTGGGGCGCCGCAATCCCCTGGCCAGTAATTCGGCTCTTGGGGGCGGCACCTTTGCCTTTGCGGATACCCCTTTACAAAGGCAAAAAGGGATTCAAGATTCAGCAGATTTATTAGCCAGAGATATCCTCAAAGCTAATCGCCATACCATTCCTGAAGATATAGTCAATGCCGCCGCCCGGCAAAGCGTGCAGCTATACGACTGGTTGGTAGAGATTGGTGCCGAGTTCTACGAAGTAATGCAATATCCGTGGCATAGCGTTCCCCGGGTACATCTGGAGAGCGGCATGGATGGCGCCAATACCCTGAACTTACTTCTAAAAAGGGCCAGGAATAAAGGTGCCGATGTTCGGCTCGGCACGGTAGCGGAACACCTTATCTTGAACGAAAAAAATGAAGTAGAAGGTGTACAGGCCGCGAATTCAGGTGAGAAGATAACCGTAAAAGCCAGGCGAGCTACGATTCTGGCTGCGGGCGGATTCGGGAAAAATAAAAGTATGATGGCCCGGTACCTGCCGGAATATGTTGAAATGCTGTGTGTCTCTGGCGCCGGAAGTACCGGCGACGGCATACGAATGGGAATGGAAATCGGGGCTGATGTCCTCAATATGGATGCTGCGGAACTGTACTCGCTGGGCTCTGCCAAAAAAGGACTGCGGATACTGGGAGTCTCGGAAGCGATGTCGAAGGGAGCCATCCTGGTGAACAAGAACGGGGAAAGATTTACTGATGAAAGTAAAGGCTATGGTCTGACCGCACCACCGGTAATGCAGCAACCGGATGCGGTAGCCCTTTTAGTCCTGGACGAAGAACTCCTGAAGAGCGTGGTAAAGATACACCGGAATATCGATAAATACCTGAATACGGGCTTGATTTACTATGGCGAGACGGCGCCTGAACTTGCCAAAAGGACGGGCGTCGACCCTGATAATCTTCAAAAAACAGCCGGCCAATTTTTCCCCTCCGGTAAGCTGTATGGCACCTGGGTACGGACAATCTTAATACAATCTATGGGTGGGCTTAAGGTCAATTCAAGAGCCCAGGTAATACATCGCCACGGCCGTCCCATACCACGCCTTTATGCCGCTGGTGATAATACACCGAGCTTGGGGGGTGCCGCTACTTCGGACAATCCGTGTCCCGGTTATCTCACCGGCACCGGCTATCTTCTGGCCCTCGCTTCAGGTCGGATAGCAGGGCAAAATGCCGCCGAAGTCGCAATATAACAGGTAATTTTAAATACTCTAAATTGTCTGATTCACTCTCGGCGGGAAGACAACAAAAGGAGGGCGATTAGAAAATGGTAAAGAGAGAACAAATAAATTGGGAAATATTTCCGGAAGAACACAAAGACGACTTAATGCAGAGACACCTTTATTACGTTCCCGGAGTAGTCGTCAGCAACGTAACAAAACAAATTTATGTCTCAGGACAAAATGGACTCAGAAAAGATTCTCAGGGACGGGTATTAAATGAAGGAGACCTTGAGGACCAGACGAGAGTGGCTCTGGAGAAAATCAAAACCATACTGGCGAATGCCGGCGCCACACTGAATGACGTTGTTCAGGTTACCGTTTTCCTCCGTGATGCCAGTGACCGCGATAAACATGCCGAAATCCGTGCCAGGTACTTTAAAGAAAAGCCGCCGGCAAGCACTCTTGTCGGCACCGATTTTATTTTTAAGGAAATGCTGGTGGAAATTAATGCCATAGCCGCTATTTAAGTCTACTGCCAGACCTGGAGACTGAAGTTTAATAAAAAAGGAGGGGAGCCGGAATGGGCATTCTGGATAAATTTAGACTGGACGGGAAGGTGGCGCTGGTCTCTGGCTGCAAACATGGCCTTGGCAGAGCGATGGCACTAGCGTTAGCTGAAGCCGGGGCCGATATTATTGGCGTTAGCGTAACCCTTGAAGAGTCAGGGAGCGAGATAGAAAAGGAGATAGTGGCTCTAAAGAGAAAATTTAAAAGCTATCGGTGCGACTTTTCAGACCGCAAGGCCCTGTATGACTTCATCGCGCGGGTAAAGTCCGAAAACGCAGTTATCGACATCCTGGTAAACAACGCCGGCACCATCATGCGCAAACCGGCAGTTGAACACCCTGATGACTACTGGGACAAGGTAATGGAGGTTAACCTGAACGCCCAATTTGTCCTGACTCGTGAGATAGGCAAGGACATGATAGCCAGGAAGTCCGGCAAAGTAATTTTTGTGGCATCAATGCTGACTTTCCAGGGAGGAATCACGGTCCCCAGCTATGCTGCCAGCAAAGGCGGTATTGGTCAACTTACCAAGGCGCTGGCCAATGAGTGGGCGGTACATGGTGTTAACGTAAACGCCATTGCTCCGGGCTACATGGCAACGAGGTTGGGAGAAGGACTTCGCAACGACCCTGTGCGCAGTAAGGCAATTCTTGACCGAATTCCGGCCGGTCACTGGGGAGAGCCGGAAGACCTGGGAGGGGTGGTCGTCTTTTTAGCTTCGGCTGCCAGCGATTACCTGCACGGTTCAATCGTGAATGTGGATGGCGGCTGGCTCTCCCGATAGCCTGTCCGAAAAACTGGTCCAATAATCCAATAAATTAATAAAGTGTTTAATACACACAGGAGGCAATCGATGTTCTATGAATATCCCCAGGATTTTAAGGCCGTAGAGCCGGCACCGGGATTCTCAGTACGCGCCGTTTCCGGGCAGAGCTTGATGGTATGCGAGGTCATTTTGCAACCCCGGTCGGAATCCCCTTTACACAGCCATCCCTACGAGGAGATGGCAATCATCATTGAGGGAGCATTCGAGATGACCATGGGGGATGAGAAAAAATTGCTGAAAAAGGGCGATGTTTTTCTGGCTCCTCCTGATATCGTCCATGGGGGCATCACCCATGACGAGAAAACTATAATGATAAGCACCTTCAGTCCACCAAGAGAAGATTACCGATAATGCATTAATGGAGAGCGAGAACCGTCCATGAAGAGAATTTTGGTAACCGGGGCCTGCGGGCAGGTTGGTTCCGAGCTTGTGCCGGCGCTGCGGGCCAGATATGGCGCGGATACGGTAATAGCTACGGGACACAAGACCGAGCCCGGTCAGGAATTGCTTGGCGGCGGGGAATTTTGCTTTATCGACTGTACGGACATTGACCGCGTCGCCGACGTGGCGAGGAAATACAAGGTTGGCACTATCTACAACCTAACCTCGATTCTATCCGCAAAGGCCGAAGCAAATCCACAGCTTGCCTGGACCGTGAATGTCAATAGCCTGCGTAATATTCTGGAAGTAGCGCGCGAATACAAATGCGCCGTTTTTACGCCCAGCACCATAGGCGCGTTCGGCCTGGATACACCTCTGGATAATACACCGCAAATTACCATCCAGCGCCCCGGGACGATGTACGGAATCACCAAAGTCGCTGGCGAATTACTCTGTGACTATTACTACCAGAAGTATGGCGTTGATACCCGTGGCGTCCGTTGGCCGGGCCTTATTTCCTATGTGGCTCCTCCCGGCGGAGGAACGACCGACTATGCGGTGGAGATATTCTATGAAGCGGTCAAGCACGGGAAATATGCGAACTGCTTTATCAAGGCGGGAACCTATCTGGATATGATGTATATGCCTGACGCGCTTAAATCAGCGTTCCAGATTATGGAGGCCGAGCCTGGCAGTCTCAAGCACAGGAATGCCTACAACGTTACCGCCATGAGCTTTACCCCCGAAGATATCGCCGGGGAAATTAAAAAGCACGTTCCGGGCTTTACCATTGATTACCGGGTTGACCCCGTCCGCCAGGCAATCGCTGAATCCTGGCCTAACAAAATGGATGACAGTGCCGCCCGTGCCGACTGGGGCTGGCAGCCACAGTATGACCTGCCAGAGATGACGATTGACATGCTCAACAAGTTATCTGCCCGGCTTAGGCAGTAACCGGGATTCGCCTGCGCACCGATGATTGTCTGAGTTAGCTCCCTCGACTTCAGAACGGCTTAACCAGGCACGTCAAACCGCCGTCAACGACCAGCGCGGCGCCGGTTATGTACTTGGCATCATCGGAAGCAAGGAATACCGATAACGCCGCGACATCCCATGGCTCCCCCTGTTTCCCGGTCGGGCACATCGAGTCCCGCGTTTTGGTCATCTGTTCCACATTGCCACCAAAAGCATCGGTGAGAGCGGCCACAACCATAGGCGTGTTCATCATGCCGGGCAGTATGGCATTTACCCGGATTCCTTTCGACGCATACTGAACTGCCACCTCTCTGGTAAAGGCGATAACGCCTGCCTTTGAGGCGCTATAGGCAATGGTTATATAGGGCAGGTTTCTGATGGCATTGATAGAAGAGATATTGATTATGGAGCCGTGGCCCTGGGCTACCATTTGAGGAACGGCATATTTACAGGTCAGGAACATGCTCTTCAGGTTAACGGACATCGTTTTATCCCAGTCTTCCTCGCTCATATCCTCCACCCCACCCGGTATTTCAATGCCCACGTTATTATGCAAAACGTCAATCCTGCCATATGTCCGGAGGCATTCATCCACGATTTTCTTGCAGTCCTGTGACCGGGTAACGTCCGCCTGAACCGTGATGCATTCTCTCCCTTCCTTATCGAGGATGCCTTTCGTCTCCTCAGCGGCGTCAGGGTTGATGTCCACCAGGACCACTTTTGCCCCTTCCCTTGCGTACAGAACCGCCGTCGCCTTTCCATTACCTATGCCTGGCCCTATTGAACCCGCACCGGTTACAATCGCCACCTTGCCGTTTAATTTATCGCCCATAGCCGAACCTCCTGACTCTTTGTTCATTATATGATGAGCCTTGGCACAAGCTCACCCGGATTCTACATCATTGACGCGAAATAGGCATATAAATCCCCAAGCAAGACTGGGCAGAAGGTGCTACCGGAAGAGCTCAAGCCATTGTTTTTCGCACCCGGTCCAGGCTCATTAATCCACCAAATTAAAAAAAGTATTGACATTGGTTTATTCTATGTTCCATAATATATCACTTTTACGAATATTATATACAACCAGCCGAACCAGGGAAAGGGAAGCATATACTTTATAAATAATGAGCCCAAATATCGCCTGACCTTTAGAGCCATTACAAAGGAGGTGAGCGCTTTCAGTAAATAGATTCACGAGCGGTTTATTCCCTATATTTTAACGGGAGGCGAAAAAATGAATAAGAAAATATTGCTGGTCTCCGTGGTACTGGTGTTAATCATGGGCTTGATTGTTCCCGGTTGTGCCCAACCGGCCCCGGCCCCCGCACCGGGTGCAGCGCCAACGGCGGCACCGCCAGGAACTGAGTACCAGTATCAATGGCGAAACAGCAGCAACTACCCGACCGAGTCTGAAGGCGCTCAAGCTATGTTCCACTTCGGCGACCTGGTAACGGAACGGACTAAGGGTCGTGTTACGGTCACCAGCTATGCCGATGGAGTACTGGGGGGCTGGGACGCCATCCAGGAGATGGTTATCCGCGGTGATGTTGAGATGATGTTTGAAGCCCTGGATGACGCCTTCGACCCCAGGATTGCCGTAGGCTACTACATCCCGTACGTGTTCATTGACTACGATGCGGCCCAACGCCTGTGGGCTCCGGGTGGCTACGTCTATGAGACTCTGAATAACAAAATCATGATTCCATTGGGCTACCGGGCTCTCGGTGCCTGGTGTGCCGGCATCGGTGGCATAACCACCAGGGATGTTCCCCCCGACCCATGGAATCCAGATGTAGCCAAGGACATGAAAATCAGGGTCATGGCTCTGACCGCCTGCCAGCTCACCGCCGAGACTCTGGGCTACATGGCGGTGGGTATGCCCTTTGCCGAGGTCTATACCTCCATGCAGACCGGCATCGTCGATGGCCAGCAGGGTGGCGGCACCATGCAGGCCTATATCTTCAAGGACATAAATAGTTGCTATCTGCACTACAAGGATTACATTGAGCCCATCTGGTTTTCCGTCAACAATGATTCGTGGGCATCATTGACTGAAGAGGACCAGGGGATTCTCACCGAAACTGCCCAGGAAATGCAGAATGAGCAGGCGGCATATGCCGAAGAGATGGACGAGAAGTACATGCAAATGCTACGAGACTATGGCTGGACGGTTCTGGAACCCACCAATGCAGAGTGGGAGCGCATGCAGCAAGCCGTCTTCGAAGAGGTCTGGCCAGAGCTCACCCCAATCATTGGTAAAGCCATCATCAATGACCTGTATGATGCGCTGGGGATAGCACGTCCTGGATAATTGACTGGAATAGGCACGTTTTACTTGACCGGTGAGGGAGCTCGATATGAGTTCCCTCACCGGCTGGATGTGAGGAAATATGGTGGCTGCAATAAGCTCTATTGCCTCGAAGCTGACCTTTCGCTGGATACCGCGGCTGATGTGGTGGGTGATACTGATATCGTGTGCCCCCCTGGTGTTGCTTATCTTTATTCAGGTGTGGCTGCGCTATGTCTTCCATGTTCCCATGCTCTGGGTGGAAGAAATCGCGGTTACGCCTGCCTTCTGGGTCTACATGATGGGGGCGGCTTACGCTGTTTACGAGCGCTCCCACATTAGCGTGGACATAGTAGGAATTACGGTTCATAACCCGAAGCGGCGGCTGATAATCAAATTTATCGCCTCGTTGATAACACTTGGATTGGCCATGCTTTTTGTCTGGTGGGGCTACCAATTCTTCGTTTCGGACCTGGCATTAAAAATGGAGACGGCGACCTTAAGATACCCCATGATATATGGGCGCTGCTCTATCTTCTTCGGGGCTGGTGTACTGGGGGGCTTTTACTTCTGGGTAGAGACCATTGACCTGGCACGCCAGCTATTCTGGCACAAGCCTCCGCTATATGAAAGGAAGGAGGCGTAGAGCGAAGTGGAAACCGCCTTATTCGGCATACCGAACCTGGGCATATTCGTTGACCTGGCCATCCTGATTGGTCTCCTCCTGCTGGGCGTCCCCGCCCCCTTTGCCTTCATGGCAGCACTGGTATTTCTCGTTTATACCTACGGCTTTGAGCCCACGGCGCAACTGCCCATGGCTTTCCACAAGCTGAAATCATTTACCCTTCTTTCCGTCCCTTTCTTTATCATGCTGGGAGGGTTCATGAGTTTGGGAGGCATGGCCGATAAGCTGGTCGCCGTGGCCGAGGCCCTGGTGGGTCGAATCAAGGGCGGCCTGGGCGCAGTGACGATAATAGCCTGCGCTATGGTTGGAGCTATCGCCGGTACCTGCTCGGCGGCAGTAGCATCGCTGGGTGGAATTGTGGTTCCCCAAATGGAAAAACAGGGCTACTCCCGGGGTTATGCTACCGGCATGCTGGCGGTGGCATCGGTACTGGGACAGTTGATTCCCCCGAGCGTGCCGATGATACTTTATGGCTTTGTTACGTATATGCCAATCACCGCCTGTTTCCTGGCCGGGGTGGGTCCGGGTGTTCTCACTGTCGTCATTTACTGTATCGTTAATTACTTCATGGTACGAAATAATCCCAGCATCAAGGTGGCACCGCCGATACCGTTTAAGGCACAAGCCAGGCAGGTGGAAATCTCTGTCCGTAAAGGGTTTCTTACCCTGCTGATGCCCGTTATCCTCCTGGGGGGTATTTACGGCGGTATCTTCACCACCACCGAAGCCGCTGTGGTGGCCCTGGTCTATGCCATAATCATCGGGATGTTTGTCTATCGCTACATCAGCATCAGAATGCTCGGGAATATCTTTGTCTCCCAGTGTGTAACCACCGGAGTGGTAATTCTGATGGTTGTCTTTGTGATCATTTTAAGCCGGGTCATGACCATGCAGAATATCCCACAGGGCTTAATCGCGATAATAAGTGGCGTTACGGATAATTATTATGCAACACTCCTGCTGGTAAACCTCTTTCTCATCCTTCTCGGCATGATTGTTGACGATTTCACCGGCACTCTGCTGGCAGCACCTCTTCTGTTTCCGCTGATGCAGCACATCGGGGTTCACCCCATTCACTTTGCCGCCATTCTGGGTACAAACCTGGGTTTGGGAAATGTCACCCCACCCACGGCTCCCATCCTCTACCTGGCGGCGCGCGTCGGCAATGTCAGCGTTGATAAAATGATAAAGCCAGCACTGACCTTCATGGTTTTCGGCGCCCTGCCAGTGGTGCTGGTCACCACCTACTGGCCCGACCTGTCGCTATTCCTGCCCCGGCTGATAATGCCCACGGTGATGGCAGGGCTGGGGGGATAAAGTTAAAAGAACAAGAACATTACTGAGAAGAGATGGCTGAATTCGCCATGAAGGCCTGTAATCGTGTACAATAAATTAGACCTTTTAATCTGTGAATTTATAGGGTAAAATATCGCCGCAAGAACCAGGGGAGGGTAAAAAATGACGATCAATACATTAAACATTGTTGACGAGTATATCAAGACGCATCCCGGCTCAAAGAAATTACACGAACGGGCATTGGGCTTTTTCGCCGCCAACGGCGCTACTCACCAGGCCCGAGTTTTCGACCCTTTTCGACCCTACATCGCACGGGCACAGGGAACCCGCAAATGGGACGTCGATGGTAATGAATATCTTGACTACGTTATGGGACATGGCGCCCTGATACTGGGACATGCCCATCCGGCTGTTGTCCAGGCGGTACAGGAACAGGTGGCCAGGGGCACTCACTATGGGGAAAATCATGAGAATGAGGTGGCCTGGGCAGAGCTGATTCAGCGCAACATGCCGGCAATGGAGAAGATAGAGTTCTTCCCCTGCGGCCAGGAAGCAAACATGATGGCGATTCGCCTGTCCCGCCTCTTCACCGGACGCAAGAAGATACTCCGCTTTGCGGAAAACTTCCACGGTTGGGGCGACGAGGTTGTTGTCACCACTACTCCAGGGGTAAGCAACGACTACGTTACCATGATACCCGGACATGATTTGCAGCTGCTGGAAAAAGAGCTGGCGACCAAAGAGTATGCCATAGTCATGGTCGAAGGTGGCGGTGCTCACATGGCCGGTCAGATTCCCTGGGACCCTGATTTCGTCCGAAGTATCCCCGCGCTGGCGCGCAAGTATGGCACCATTCTCCTCATCGACGAAGTGGTCACCGGCTTTCGAGACGCTCCCGGCGGCTGGCAGTCTACCATCGGGGTCACCCCTGATTTGACCAGCCTGGGCAAGATTATCGGCGGCGGGCTCGGTGTCGGTGCGGTTGGTGGTCGCGCCGATATTATGGATATGCTCAAACCCAAGGCCTCTCCACAGCCCTTCGCCCGACACTCGGGAACCTGGAACGCCAACCCGCTTACCGCGGCCGCTGGTGTCGCTGCCTGCAAGCTCTACCTTGATGGCAAACCGCAGCGACGGGCCAATGAGCTAGGCACTTACCTCAGAAAGAAAGGTAACCAGGCACTAAAGGCTAAAGGATATGCCTGCCGGCTCTACGGGAGAACGATTGCCCATCTCTATCTTGGTCCGGCCGATTATGAACCGGCTGACGACAGCCTGCCCCCGACCAGCGATGTGGCAAAATTAAACTCCGGAGCCGCGCAGAAAGAAAGGCTCTGCCTGCATTTGCTTCAGAGAGGCATCGCTACTATGGGCGGAAGGTTCTTTGTTCTATCCGGTATGCATACCGAAGAAGAGCTAGACCGAACGGTGGATATCCTGATTTCAAGTCTGGACGCGATGTCAGCGGAGGGGAGCTTAACGTAGCACTTCGCGGGTGGTGGCATAACTCAAGGGATATTCTTAAACCGGAACCTCGTCTCCCGGCATGTGATTTTGCGTTTTCACACGTTTCACATCACAGGTAAGGTGAAGTAAGTGACAGCCTCAAACCGAACTGGTCGCTAATCTCTCTCCTGACTTCGCGGTATAGCTCTATGCACTCTTTGTTTGGCTGCCCGGCCGCCACATCAAAGTACTCGGAAAACTTTTTCCCGGCCGGCGGGTCCTTCAACCCGCTTTCATATTTTTCGAGCAGCGCATTCACGATTTTGTTCGCCTCTTTGCGACTCATACCGGCTGAGGAATGAGCTATCGCGTTGCCGAAGATATTCTCCAAAGGGCCGGAGTTGTCCACCGTTATGCCTCTCGATGGTGGAGCGATTTCTACCGAGCCGCCGGATACCACCGAGGCAATAATCGCCGCGCTATATTCGTAATAACTCATCCTGGTCATCGGCCCGGCTACTGAATATACCGGACCGACCATTGGCAGCGCGCTGTGGCGCGCCGTAGCCTGATTCGCTATGCTCCGTGCCCAAATTGTATCGCGATTGGAAGTTGTGCCCATCTCGATTGGAACCGCAAACGGATGTTGTGCCACACCTCGCAGGACAAGCAGGTCCACCGGATTATAGGCAGCGCTAACCACCGCCACGCCCGCCGGCCCTCCGGCGAAACCACCCAGGATAACCCCGTTTTCCGCAAAAGTTAAATTCCCCACGGATTGCGCGTAGGCGACCTTATTTAACGCATCAAGGTCTACCTTTAATTCATGGACGGTCCCTATTTCCAGGAAATCAGTCCTCGGGTTACCAAACCCGTGACCGGCAACGTGCTCTTGAGCCCTTATCGCTGAGGCTACCTCATTCACTACGGGCATTCCCGGACGCCCTGCCCGGCGTAAAGCCTCACGGGTCAAAAGTATCGTCCGAATGGCGCCCTCCGTCCCCAGGGGACTGCCCGCCACCAGTGGCTGCCCATCCAGGTTGGTCAGGCAAGGGGCAGTAATCCCGTCCGAAAGAGGGTCCTCGGCGTATGTTTTGACTATATTTATTAAATTTAATTCGCTGGAGACAGGGCCGGCTCCCGAGCCGGAACACCAGGGAGGCGTTTCATCTTCCGGAAAACGCCGTGGCATCACCCGGGCATCTCTGCCTTCACCATACACCGCATTAACCGGCGCTGATGCAAGGGCCCCCTCTATTTCTTCCCGGCTGAACAGGATGCGCCTTTCCGTATCAAGGCAGTAAACCCCCGTACCAACGAGAAATTCCATACCCGCTTCCCAGACCCTGTCGGCCAGGTCGTCATCGGCGGGAACCGGGTTCTGCGGGTCGTATTTAATGTCGTACTTCTCCAGGACTTTGCGCAGATTGGGCACAAAGATACCAAGGTCGAAATCCCGCTCCGTGCAGATTGGGCCGTTTATGGCTCGCTCAACAACCGTCCCGAAACTTATCATCAGCTGGCCTATCCTTACCGTTTCCGAGAGATTTGTTTATTGATTTACCGGATTTTAGACGCCACCAGTTGCTTTAACCGGCTAATCGGCACGGCGTTCTGCTCCGGGTCGAAAGCATCGACGCCACCTGTCTTCTCGCCGGTTATCCCGTCCACGGCGCCTTTTGAGTTCAGTACCTGAATCAGGTCTTTTTCCCACCCGGCTGACGGGACAAGGTCCTGCTGGCATAACAGGGACAGCGCGGCCACTAATCCATACGCTCCCCAGTTGGAAACGGAGGCGATGATAAGCTGGTTGACCGGGGTGACTGCCGGGTCATCGGGCAGGCTGGGGGTCATCTTAACCTGCGCGACCACGTTGCCCATGCCGATTTCATTGCCGCCATCCCCAACGCCCAGGGTATTTTCCGTTGCCGGGAAAAGATAGTCCACCTTGGCGGTGAATTCGGAGATGTCTTTTCCTCTCATATTCAGATAGCGGCGATTCTCGGTGAAGCCGCACCTTTCCACGGACATAACCATGGCTGGCTTGATTTCAGAAAGAAGGTTCTGGGCAAATTGAGCGCTTTCCGTATGGTCGGCGATTGGAAATTCAATAATCTCTCCCCTCTCCTCACCACCAATATCAAGGAAAGAGAGGCAGTAACGGTCGGTTACATAGAACACCTTGAAGCCAAGAGTATCCAGTGCCCTGCCCAGGGCAATAGCTCCGGGCGGGCCGTC
>JBARQF010000075.1:0-6296 GCA_049643605.1 Dehalococcoidales bacterium | reverse complement strand
TCATAAAGGGAAGCAATGAAACCAGCGGCGGGCGCCATTGTTGCCGGAGCGCTAATCACCGGTCCGGGTTGTGAGTTTAATGCTGCCGCCTTTGGTATAGGGGTAACCTTCCGGTGGTGGAATTGGCGTGGCAAAACGTCCGCTATCCGCCAGCGCCGTCATGTAGACTCTAAAATCAAGGTAGTCCTCGGCCTGACAGGTAATATTAATATTTTTCCCGTCGTTGGTGAGGGAACCGATATCGACGCCAATCCGCCCTGCCTCAGCGAGGATAAATCCTATATCCTCGCTGAAACTACCTTCCCTTTTGACAACGCTGCCATACTCACTAATGGCATTCTGTAAAGGCTCACGGTTCTGTATTTCCAGCATTTTCAGTGCCAGCTGGTTAGTAAGGATATTGTTCTGCATCTCCAATTTTCTCGTTTTTTCCATTTCTTCTGCGGATACCTGAGATAGAGGAAACGCGAGGGCAACCGCCAATACCAGAACCGCTACTGAATATACCTGCTGGGCAGTCGGGTGCCACGGTCGATAAGCATCAGGCAGAAGATTCATACCAAAAGATGCCATCCCGGCTTCCTGGCGGCTGCTACCCGACAAAGCCGCCTCCGCCCGCTGGGCAAGCCCGATATTTACCGCATATTGGGAAACGGGCAGAAACGGCGGGCATGTCAATGGAGGTATCAACTGCTCAATTTTATAGGCCAGCCTCTCCTGCAATCTTTCCACCAGGTCAGGTTCGGCCGATAATTGCCCGGTAATAAACAGCGGATTATCCACATCAAACGGTAATTTAATATGATGAGCGTTATAGAAATCAACTGTCATCTCAAAGTTAGTGGCTAAATACTCGACGGCGTCTTCGCCACTCAGGCCCTCATACTGCCAGGCCAGAGAGTGCATGATTTCCGGCACGCCTTGCACTACTATGACAATATCTAAACTGGTCGGCTCAATATTGAAAATAATCGCCCGTTCCCTGTTTACGGCCCTGCTGAGTGCTATTGACTTCAATTCCAGGACGTTTGGGGCTATACCCGCGTGTTTCATGGCCCTTACTTTACTGTCAATAACACCTCTGGGCACCCCAACGGCAAAAACCTGCTTCTCATCTTCGCCGGTGCTAATGGACTGCCAGAAGAAATATATGCTTTCCATAGAAACCGGCATCACTTCTTTGGCCATATCATTAACTGATTCTTCAAGCGTTGGTGCCGGTGGCAGGTTCGCCGCTGGAATTATACGGCTCACTGTATACAGGCCGTCGATACTGGCAACAACCTTACTGGCCTTGATACCGCTGGATGCCATCAGGTTTTTTACCATGGCACCCAGGGCCCGTTCACCCTTTACCGTTTCCGGCTCAATTTCTCGAGGGTCATACGAGATATCAGCCCATCTTCTCACCACCCCACCCCTCGCCTCCATAAGCCTGATGTGCGTCCGGCTAATATCAAGGGTAACCACCCCACCCGACAACAACCGCGCCCACACTCTGCTTAAAGCTTTAAGAAACTGGTTAATCGCAGTATTCAAATCAAGCTTCAAGACACTTTTTGGCTCAGCTCCCGGTCTCTCTTCCGCCAAATCAATACACCTCTTTATGAACTGCCCTGACTAATTGACTACCCCCCGGAAGGCCTGGTGTAAATGGCAACAGACACCGTAGCCACCGTTTCAAATACCACCTCTTCACTGTCCATATATTCGGTTGCCGTTTCCGGAGCCGGGCCATCAAACTGGCGCACACTGCCATCCTCTTCACACGTGTAGTAATATTCGGTGAACGGTATATCAATGTAACTAACCGTCTCATATTCGGTAGTATTATCAGCTATAATTCGGTCGTGCCCGCAAAGCAGGTAGCCATCACGCGGCTCACCTGCTCCGGTATAATCTTTGGACTGAACGGTGGTCGCAACATCGGGAAAGGCCGCCATGTCATTCACGGCTAAGTTTTCCCCGGAAGCAACCGGCTGAGGAATCGCATCTAGGTCGTTCTCGCTCATCATTTCAGCCACCGCCTGTATTACCGCACTGAATTCAGCCCGTCGTGCCACCTCTTCCTCAGCAAGGTTAAGCTGTACCCATTTGAAGTCCGCCTTTTCGAGTATCATGGTTTTCAAGGTGGCGCCTTTATCCAAATCAGCTACAAAGTTCATCACGGCATCAAAATCGCCCTGTGCTTTGATATTGCTAAAAGTTATGACTTGATAGGTGCCTTCACCTATTTTCTTTTTCCCGGGCTTACCGGGAGGATTAATCTGAAACTTCCTGCCTTCTGGTGAAACATCAATGCCGCTTTTCTCGGCAATACCGACCAATTTCCGCAGAGCTTCTGGTATTTCTATTGGGGCAAGTGCCTCATTGACGTCATCATATTTAGCCTGCAGCTCTTCTATACTCGGCAACGGCTTGTTCACCACCACCATTGTTTTCATAATTTGTTCCTCAAGGTCCTTCTGTTTTGGCCCCTGCTGCAGGTAAACACTGCCGAGTCCAATGTAAATTATGAGGCAGACACCGAGTATGATGATGAAGCCAACGCGACGTATTTTGGCCAGTAATACCTGCATTTTATCCTATTCCCTGTCCTGCCATGCCTTCACTATATATCCGCTAACAAAGTGCCGGCTAACTACAATACCTGATTACTTCCACCTTTCGCGTAGTGCCCGCTGCACTGTTTCCTCAATCGTTTCTTCCAGGGTCTTCTCTTCTTTCTTCCTTTCTTTTTCCCTTTTTTCCGCCTCTTCTATTTCCCGTTCTAACCGGAAAATCTCTTCAGCATAGAAACTCCGGTATAGCTGCTGGCCACGCCTCCAGCCAACCACCCATACCATTACCAGGCCAAAGATGGCCACCGCCGATACAATCCCAATGCCAATGTCTTGAAATAGCAGGATGATCACGATAATAAGTACGACAAAGAGAAATACTGCCACATCAAGATCCCACCTGGCCATTCTGGCCTTCTCCTTTGCCCTCCGGGCAGCTTCCCGCTTTATTTCTTCTTTTATCGGCTCACGTTCTGTCTCCTGGCTCACTGAGTCTCTCCTTTCACCCGGTTAATGCAGACCGCAGGCTTAAGAGTATTATACTCCCTTCATTTATTGCGCTACCAGAGGAATTATTTGAGTGAAGAGAAAAGTGACCCTGGCGTCTTTCTCCTATGGCCAGCCCCGGCATTCTCCACCCATGATAGTGACCGCCTTTAAAGCTACGCTGAGTCAATATTTCTGAAACCAGTGTAATGGGTGAATTGCCTTCTGTCAATTAGCCGAAGGCACCGGTGAGTGCATACATCGGCATAATAACGGATAAGGCAATGAAGCCGACCAGCAGGGCGATGCTTACGGTACTGATGGGACCTATCATTCCCACCATGGCATTTGTCTTCTCTTCCGCCGCCGTCTCAAAGAAATCGGCCACCACCCCCATGGTGAAGTCAAGGGTGTTACTTTCTTCTCCCACGGCAACCATTTGCACCAGCAACGGAGGAAACAGGCTGACGCGGGTCATCGGCCCAGATAATCCCTCGCCGAGAAGTAACCGCTCGTTGACTTGATTCAAGGCATCTCGGAAAATTATATTGGTGGTAGCGTGAGGTAGCAACTCCATTGACTCTTGTAAGTGCAGCCCGGCACCTATCATCACGGAGAGCGTTCTGGAGAAACGCCCTAATTCCGACAGAAGCGCCGGTGGCCCGATAATCGGCATGTGGAGCCGCAAACGGTCCAGCACCCGTTTCCCGGCAGGTCGCTTTGCCATCCCGAGCACTACGGCAAAAAGTACGGCCCCACCGACGACAATGTAAAGGGTATAGTTTTGGAATATCTCAGTAATGGCGATGAGTATCCTGGTAGGCAAAGGTAACTCCACACTCATCGCGGTAAACATATCGAGCATCTGGGGCATCACCACGGTAATCATCAGGATGACCACGACCACACCGACGGACATGACCATTATCGGGTAAGTTAGCGCCTTTTTTACCCTCTGTGTCAGTGCCTGATGACGTTCTATATAATCGGCCATCTGGAGCAAAACCGCTTCCAGACTACCCGTCTCCTCGCCAACGGCGATTGCCCGGCAGTAAATCTCATCGAAAGCCTTCGGGTGTTTGGTTATAGCCTGAGAAAATGAGCTGCCGGAACGAATATCATTGACGACGTTTCCCAAAACGGTATCAAAGGCACGGCTGCTGGCTACCTGTCCCTGCAGGACTTCCATAGAAGGCAGCAGTGAAATGCCGGAACGCAGTAACGTGGCCAGCTGGCGTGAGAAAACGATAACGTCACGGGGCTTTATTTGGAAGAGGGTGGGGAAAGCCTCTTCCAGGCTGAACATAGATGGTGCGGCTTCAACATGCTCGGGAATGTATCCCTGGGCAACGAGGAGACGTTCCGCAGCTATCTCACTGGTCGCCTTGATACTGCCCTTTACCGGATTACCCTGTCTGGTGGTAGCTATATAGCGAAAGGTAATTTCTTTCTGTTTTCTGGGCGCCCCAGCCATCCCCGCCATTATTCCTCCCTAGTTGCTGATTGAGAAAACGTTACGCAGGACATCGAAAGGAGTGGTAATTCCTTCCTTAACTTTCATCATTCCGTCATGCCACAGTGAGACCGTGCCCTCCTTCAGTGCCTGATTGCGTATTTCAATGGCATCAGCGCCTTTGGCAATCATCCTGCGGATGGCCTCACTGGCTATTAATACTTCAAAGATGCCGGTACGACCCAGATAGCCCGTGCCAGCACAGAAGTTACAGCCAACGCCAACAATAAATTCGGAGCGTTTTTCCCCCATTTCCTCTTCATAGGCTTCCCGTTCTTCCGGGGCTACCTCGGACGGTTGTGAACAGTACGGGCAGACGCGTCGCACCATTCTCTGGGCAACGACCCCGACTAACGCCGAGGCAATGAGGAATGGCTCAATACCAAGGTCAAGCATCCGAATGACGGTGCTCACGGTATCATTAGCGTGGACGGAAGATAAAACCAGATGGCCGGTAAGCGCTGCCTGAGTGGAAATCTGCGCCGTCTCATCATCGCGAATCTCACCGACCAGTATCACATCAGGGTCAAGCCGCATGGTGGCTCTCAGGCCGGTGGCAAAGGTGACGTTGGCTGCCGTATTGACCTGCATCTGATTGATATTGGAAAAATGATATTCCACCGGGTCTTCAATGGTGATAATCTTGCGCCCAACGGAGTCAAGCGTGTTTACCGAGGCATACTGCGTGGTGGTTTTACCGGAACCGGTCGGACCGCTTATCAGTATCATGCCAAAAGGCGTCTTCAGCATCTTCAGGTACCTTTCCAGTATTTTCGGCATGAAACCGATTTCCGGCAAGGGCAAGAAGGCAAAGGCTTTGTCCAGTATTCTCATCACCGCCATCTCCCCATATATGGTGTTGGAAGTGGCCACGCGGATATCCACCTCACGGTCACCCATGTCAAAGGTTATCTGGCCGTCCTGAGAGCGGCGGCGCTCGGCGATGTTCAAGCCGGCCATGATTTTTACACGGGAAATCAGGGGTGCGTGCACGCTTAGCGGCAGGCCCATCACCTCATTTAAAATACCGTCAATCCGGTAGCGGACGCGCAGCCTTTCCTCCTGCGGCTCGACATGCACATCGGAGGCCCGGTCTCGCACCGCCTGCTTTATCAGCAGGTCGATAGCGCGCACTACCGGGGCCTGCGCGATTGTTTCCGGTGAAACCCGGGCTTCTCTTAGTCCGGCACCGCCACGATACCGCGTGGGAATCTGACTTAGCTGTTCCTCAAGTTCGCCGCCGATGCGATAGTTGAGGTCGATCATTTCCTGGATGTCCTGAGCTGTGCTGATAACCGGCTCAATCTTTTTCATGGTTATCGCAGTCAGGTCTTCAATCGCCTCAATGTCCTTAGGGTCTTCCATGGCGATTACAATGATCCCGTCTTTCTGAGCCACCGGGATTACGCCATATTTCCTGGCTACAGATTCAGGAATCAATTTCACCGCATCGGCCTTTATGCTTTCTCTTCTCAGGTTGATGAACGGTATTCCCAGATGCAGGCTGGTAAAAAAAGCCAATTGCTGCTGGGTTACCATTCTCTGCTGAAGAAGGATGTGTTCTACTCTTTCGCCCGTCTTATGCTGCAGGTCCTCGATGCGCTGTAATTGCTCGTCGTTGATGATTCCCGCTTCTGTAAGAATACTAAGAATGTCTTTTTTTACGCTTTTCGCCGGTGATTCCATCTGTCTCTCCTCACACCATCCTGAAAGTGATAATCAGATATCCTTACCTC